>JAWVCV010000145.1:0-5690 GCA_033858115.1 Gaiellaceae bacterium | reverse complement strand
AGCATCCGGAAGTCGAAGGCGTTGAGCACCTCGGGCCGATTCAGCGTCACGGTCGCGCGGGGGTAGGCCTTCTCGTAGACGATCCGCTCGAAGCCGAGCTCGTCCGGAGAGAGCGGGCGGGGCTGGTCCAGCTCCGCCACTACGCGAGCTCCACGAAGGTGACCGTGAACGGGATCCCCATCTCCATCGCGTCCCTGCCGCTGGCAGCGAACTCCTCCGAGCGTGCAGCCGCCTTGAACGAGTCCATGTCGTCCCATTCGAATTCGGCGTAGTAGGCAAAGGCGGGCTCGCCGAAGGGGGCGCCGAATGCCTTGCCGTGCCGGAACGCCCTGCACTTCAGCTTCGCGACGAACTCCTCGACGTGCTGCGCGTAGCGCTGCGGGTCCGGCTCGCGCTCGTACTGGATCACTGCTCGCACCATCTGCACTCCTTTCTCCTCGGGACCGCGTGAGCGTATAGCTTCGTCTGCGATGGGAGCCGGCACCGCAGCCGCCGTCGCGCTCGCGCTCGCCGCCGGGCTCGCCGGCTCGATCCAGGTCGCCGTGATGGGTCGGTTCGGCGACCGGATCGGGGCACTCGAGGCGCTGGCGGCCAACCTCGCCTTCTCGACGGTGGGCGCGATCCTGATCCTCCTGGTGCTCCGCCAGAGCCTGGACGGCTTCGGGGCGGCGCTGCGCTCGCCCTGGTGGTACTGGGTCGGCGGCGGCGGCATGGGTTTGCTCGTCGTCTTCACGATCACGACCACTGCGCCGCGCCTCGGCACGACGGCCGTGATCTCGCTCCTGATCGCCGGCCAGCTCGCAATGGGGGTCGCGATCGACCGGTACGGCCTCTTCGGCGTCGAGCGGATCCCGTTGACGTGGCCGCGCCTGCTCGGCGTCCTCCTGGTCGCGGCGGGCGCCGCGCTCGCACTCCGCCGCTGAGGCTCAGGCCGCGCGCGGCAAACAGACGGTGAAGCAGGTGCCCTGGCCGCACACCGATTCGACCCAGACGGCGCCGCCGCTCTCGCTGACGATCCCGTGCACCGTGGCAAGGCCGAGGCCGGTCCCCTGGCCGACTTCCTTGGTCGTGAAGAACGGGTCGAAGATGCTCTCGACGACGTCGGGCTCGACACCGAGACCGGAGTCGGCGACGGTGAGCACGACGTAGGAGCCGGGCTTCAGATCCGCGTGCGGCAGCTCATCCTTCTCGTCGAGCTCCAGCATGGTGGTCGCGATCTGCAGGGTGCCGCCCTCCGGCATGGCATCCCGCCCGTTGATCGCAAGGTTGAGCAGCACCTGCTCGAGCTGGGTCGGGTCGGCGAGCGTCGCGCCCGTATCCGGTGCGAGCGACGTCGAGAGCACGACGTCGTCGCCAAGCGTCCGTCGCAGCAGGGGAGCCATGCCCGCGATCACCTCGTTCAGGTCGATCAGCTGCGGCTGCAACACCTGCTTGCGGCTGAAGGCGAGCAGCTGGCCCGTGAGCGAGGCGGCCCGCTCGGCGGCGCGCGCGATCTCCTTGGCGCTCTCGCGCGCGGAGTCGTCGTCCGGATCGAGGTCGATCAGCAGCAGCTCCGCGTAGCCGCGGACGGCGGTGAGCAGGTTGTTGAAGTCGTGGGCGATCCCGCCGGCGAGCCGGCCGACCGCTTCGAGCTTCTGGGCTTGCCGGAGCTGCTCCTGAAGGCGCTCTTTCTCCGTCACGTCCCGGCCGATGACGAGCGTCAGCTCAATTGCGCCCTCCTCGTTTCGCATCGGGGTCGTGATCCCCTCGACCAGCACCCACTGCCCGTCGCGGTGGCGCATGCGCACGGTCGTCGGCTCGGCCACCGCGTCGTCGACGACATTCGCGCGCGCGGCCAGGAGGTCGTCGGGATGGATGAACGCGGCCAGCTTCGTGCCGACCAACTCCCCGGGCGAGTACCCGAGGATGCTCAGACAAGCCGGCGAGGCGAGCAGGACCTCGTGCTCCTCGTCGAGGAGCGCGATCAGATCGGTCGAGCCGTCGACCACCGACCGGTGGAGCCGTTCGCTTCGGTGGAGGGCTGCGTAGAGGTGGGCGTTCTCGAGTGCCAGGCTGGCGAGACGCGCGAACCGCTCGAGCAGCGCAATCTCGCTCTCGCCGAACGGGAGGGCTTCCTGTCGCGCGATCCCGAGCACTCCGGCCAACTCGCCCCCGACCGTCAAGGGCACGCCGACCACGGCCCGGAACCGATACTCGTCGAAGGAGATGAGGCGATGCTCCCAGACCGAATAGTCGTCGATCACGACTGTCTTCCCCGTGAGATACACCTGGCCCGACGTGCCCTGATGGGCCAGCACGACCTGGCCGGCGTGCTCCTCGAACACCCCGAGCCCGACTTGCATTCGCAGCGTTCCCGCCTTCTTGTCCAGGATGTACAGGTACGCGCTCGGCGTATCGACGAGCCGGCGCGCGTTGTCGACGATCGCGTGCAGCACACTGTCCAGCTCGAGCCGCTCCAGTAGCCCGAACGCGGTGTCGTGGAGCGCTGCGAGCTCCAGGTTGCGGCGGTTGAGAGTCTCGACGTCGATCGCAGAGCGAAGGGCCATTGTTGCCTGATTTGCAAATGTACGCAGGGCCTGAAGCCGCTCCGGTGAGGGCAGCAGGTGATCCTCGGGATCGTCCGCCCAGACGAAGCCGATGATCGAACCGTCGGCCTCGACCAGTGGCACGATCAGCCAGTGCCGGTTCCAGGCACGCGCACCACGTCCGTTGAAACGAGACTGATAGCTCGAGCGCGTGCCGACCCGTACCTCCGCCTCGTGACGGGTCATCAGCGTGCAGCCCTCGACCTCGAACGCGGGATCGAGCAGGGCGCCCATGTCGTCCTGCGTGAGGTAGAAGTCGAGCGCTGGATCGCCCTCGTCCCAGCCCGCCGTGCCCCGCGCGACGAAGAGCCCGGCCGGATTGGGAAGCGCGACGACGACCTTGCGGAACCCGAGCGCCGAGCAGATGCCGCGCGCGACGGCGCGAAGGACGCCGTCCACCGACTCCGAGCCGGTGAGCTGAGAGCTGATCTCGAGCAGCTGGGCGAGCGCCTCGCGATGGCGCTCCGCGACGACGGTGTTCTGAGCGCTCTCGATCGCTGCGGCGACGTGACCCGCGAGCGCGACGAGCAAGTCGATCGCGTCGTCGTCGGGCCGTTGTCCCGACGCGGGCTCGTCGACCGAGATGAAGCCGAGAACGTGGCCGTCCGAGTGCTCGAGCGGAACGAGCAGGGCGTCCTCGGGGTGCCACGCGTCCGGCTGGCCACTCGGCTCGAAGTCGGGGACGTAGACCGGGTACGGATCTTCCCAGTCCATGTCGCCGTGCGGGATGAAGTAGGCGCCCCGCCGACGGAAGCGCGCATCGAGATAGGGCTGCCACGACTCGGGATCGGATGTGTTTCCGAGGAGCGTCGTCCGGGCGGCCTCGCGCCCGTGGACGGTGACGACCTCGAAGTCGTCCCAAGCCGGACGGTGGACGTTGATCGACACCGTGGCCATCCCCAGCGCGTCGGCGATCGTCGCCGCAACGCGGTCGAAGAGCGAGGCAAGGTCACGCTCGTCGCGGACGAGCCTGCCCACTTCGAGCAGCGCGCGCAGCTGCTCGACGGTCGACGCCGGGTGAGAGTGAATCGACACCGCCCCGGTTATCGGCCTCACACGCCTCGAAATTGAAATCCCCATCAGAGGCCCGCGATGTCGTCCGGGCGTACGGGCACCCGGGCAAGCTCCCGGCCGGTTGCCGACCGGAGCGCCGAGACGACGGCGGCCGTCGAGACCACGGTCGGAGGCTCTCCGACACCCTTCACCCCGTACGGAGCTCCGGGCTCCGGGTCCTCGACCAGCACCGTCTCGACCGGCGGCATGTCGAGTGCCGTGGGGATCAGGTAGTCGGTGAAGCTCGCGTTCGTGATCAGGCCGTCGCGCGTGCGGATCTCCTCCATCAACGCCAGGCCCAGCCCCTGCGCGGTGCCACCTTCGATCTGGCCTTCGACGGCGAGCGGATTGACGGCCGCGCCGACGTCCTGCGCGGTGCCGATCCAGACCACGCGCGTCAGGCCGAGGTCGACGTCCACTTCGACGACCACGCGCATCGCGGCGACCGCGAAGGAGACGTGCGCGCGGGCGCCCGTGATCTGACCCGTCTCGGGGTCGAGCGGCGTCGTACGGGGATGGCGGTAGATGCGCTCGACGTCGACCTCTCCACCCACGCGCTGCTGCTCCTCGCGGGCGGCTCGGCATGCCGCCTGAACCGCCCCGGCCGCCATCCAGGTCATCCGCGAGGCCGACGCGGAGCCTGCGGAGCCGACCGCGGACGTGGCAGGCGGCGCCAGCGCGACCTTGTCGGTCTCCAGCTCGGTGCGGGCGACCTGAAGGATCACGTCCGTGACGCCCTGCCCGACCTCGGCGGCGGCGCAATGAACCTCGGCGGACCCGTCGTCACGCAGGATCACGCGCGCAGCCGTGAAGTCGTCGAAGCCCTCGGAGTAGCAGATGTTCTTGAAGCCGACGGCAAAGCCGACACCGCGCTGCACGCCCTCGCCACGAGTCGTGTTCCCGGCGCCGCCCGGCAGGCGGATCGCCTCGCGCGGCAGCTGCTCGGGCGCCGGGACGGGAAGCTCGGCCGCGCGGCGGATCACCTCCGCGACCGGCAGCGAGCCCTCGATCGGCTGGCCCGTCGGAAGCTTGTCGCCGGGCGCGAGCGCGTTCAGCAGCCGCAGCTCGACCGGATCGATCGCGAGCGCGGCCGCGAGCTTGTCCATCTGCGCCTCGGCCGCGAAGCACGTCTGGACGGCGCCGAAGCCGCGCATCGCTCCGCACGGCGGATTGTTCGTGTAGACGCACGTCGACTCGAGCAGCGCGTTCGCGACCTTGTAGGGGCCGACCGCGAAGGAGGCCGCATTCGACGTCACGGCCGTCGAGCTCGAGGCATAGGCGCCACCGTCGAGCAGGATCCGCATGCGCACGTTCACGAGCTCGCCCGCGGCTGTGGCGCGGTGCTCGCACCAGATCCGCGCCGGGTGGCGGTGCACGTGCCCGAAGAACGATTCCTCGCGGTTGTAGACGATCTTCACCGGCCGCTTGGTGTGCAAGGCGAGCATGGCGCCGTGGATCTGCATCGAAAGGTCCTCGCGGCCGCCGAATGCGCCGCCGACGCCGGCCAGGTGGATCCGCACCATCTCGGGCGCCAGGCCGAGGCAGGGTGCGACCTGGTCGCGGTCGACGTGCAGCCACTGCGTCGCGACGTAGACGTCGACGCCACCTTCGCCGTCGGGCACCGCCAGCCCCGACTCGGGCCCGAGGAACGCCTGGTCCTGGATCCCGATCTCGTAGACGCCGCTGACGCTGACGTCACCCTCGGTCTCCGGATCGCCGTGGCGGATGACCATGTGGCGGACGACGTTCGGGCGCTCGTCCTCGCGGTAGCCGTGCGCCATCGTCGGGCGGTCCGGGTGCAGAGGCGGCTGCTCGGTCGCGCGCTCCATGTCGACGACCGGCTCGAGTAGCTCGTACTCGACCCGCACGGCGGCGGCAGCGCGGCGCGCCTGCTCGGGCTCCTCTGCCGCGACGAGCGCAACCGCCTCGCCGTAGTAGCGGACGCGGTCGGCCGCGAGCACCGGCTGGTCGGCGAACTCGAGCCCGTAGGTCTTCTGGCCCGGCACGTCGGCGTGTGTGAGCACCGCGTGGACTCCCGCCATCCCCACCGCC
>JAWVCV010000144.1:0-13290 GCA_033858115.1 Gaiellaceae bacterium | reverse complement strand
GTGACCGTGCCGCTTCGCGCAGCGGCGCGCGCTGCTGGAGACGCCGATGGGATCAACCTGTGGGCCGGGCAGGCCTATCCGCTGGCCGAGCCCGCGCCTGCCGCAACTCTCGTCGCGCGCTGGGGTGCGGAAGCACGCGCGGTGCTACAACGCTGATCCGCGTCGGGCGCTGCGGCGAAACTGCTTGCGCATTCGCCATGCTCCGTGTCGAAAATTGCTGCAGGGTGTAGGACTCCGGGCTTGGACGTGCCTCGTTTGCCGGGCGGCACCGCCGGCGCTGAGAGTTGCGTCGTCTGTTTGCAACGAGACAACGCAGCGCGTCTCCGGGGCTCGGCGCGCCGATTTATGCGTTGGAAAAATAGGCTGATCGGCCCATAGAGCGCCGCGCGTTGGGAGCGTAGGCTCGGCTCCTAGCCGGTGGAGGTGGCGGTGGGATCCGCTTGCCGCCATCCCCGGGGAACGGGAGGGGTCAGGGGTGTCTCTCGACCAGAAGCGAGCGCGCTGGTTCGGCGTGCTCTACCTCATTACGTTCGCGACATCGATTCCGGCGCTTCTGCTGTTCCAGCCGGTGCTCGACGATCCGGTCGGCTACATCGCCGGCGCTGGACACGACAAGCGCATTCTCTTCGGCGTACTGCTCGAGTTGCTGCTCATCGTCGCGAACATCGGGACGGCGGTCGTGATCGTTCCGATCATGCGACGGAAGCACGAGGACCTGGCTATCGGCTACGTCACCGCGCGCCTGTTCGAGTGCACGTTCATCCTCGTCGGCATCGTCTCCGTCCTCGGGATCATCACGTTGCGGAATCAGGCCGCAGGTGCCTCTGAGGGGACGGTCGCGTACACCTTGGCGGCAGTCAAGGACTGGACATTCCTCCTCGGGCCGGGCTGGGTGGTGGGCTTGGGGAACGGGCTGATCCTCGGTTACATGATGTTCCGCACGGGTCTCGTGCCGCGAAACGCCTGCTGGCTCGGGCTGATCGGCGGGCCACTGATCATCATCACGGGGACCGCCATCCTGCTCGGCGGCAACGATCCGAGCAGCACGCTGCGCAGCGTGCAGGGCATCGCGACGATCCCCGAGGCCGCCTGGGAGTTGTTCCTCGGCGTCTACTGCACGGTCAAGGGGTTCAGGGCAGACTCGCCGATTCTCCGCGCGGCAAATCCCGCGTAGAAGCCGGTGCCCTCGCCACAGGCCTGAAGGGCTTTCTCAGGTCGGAAAACCGCCTTGCAGCCATAGCTCAAAAGCTATTGGTCGAGGCGGAGAGGGCCGGTTAGGATGGCCACGCTGATCGACCCGTAGGTAGCGAACGCTGGTTCCACGGGGGCACTTGCATCGGCCTTCCCGCGGCGCTGCGCGAAAGGAGACGGGAATGCACGCACGTGTCTCGAACCGGCTCGCCGTCCTCATCGTCGCGAGTGCGGTCGTCGTCGCGGCCGCGGCGGTGTCCGCAGGAAACGCGCGGACGACCAAGGCGCCTCCGCCCGCGCCGGCGAGCTTCAAGTCCGTCCTCGGCCAGGTCAAGGGGTTGAGCCTTCCGGCTCGGCGCGCGAAGCTGCTCCAGCTGGCGAAGGAGGAGGGCGGCTTCACCTGGTATACGACGCTGTCGAGCACCGCGCTCGGCACGGTGCAAAAGGCCTGGTCGACGGCCTTCCCCGACGTCAAGCTGACTGTCTACCGCGCCGCGAGCGAGGACGTGACCGCGAAGCTCCTGGCGGAGATCCGCACGGGCAACGGCCAGGCGGACATCGTCGAGTGCAACGGCCCGAACATGTTCATCTTCCAGCACAAGCGCAACGTGCTGATCCCTTACGGCACGTCGCCGTACAGGACGGGCATCGTGCCGCGCTACCGCTTCGACACGTTCACCTCGAACCACGCCGACCGGTTCGTCGTCGCCTGGAACAAGACGCTCGTCTCGAGTCCGCCGCGCACGTTCGCCGAGCTCGGCACCGCCAAGTGGAAGGGAAAGCTGGCGGTGGAGGCAACCGACATCGACTGGTTCGGTGCCATGTACACGTATCTGACCGACGTGCGAAAACCACGCATGACGGCCAAGGCAGCGGATCAGCTCTTCCGGAACATCGCGGCCAACGCGCAGCTGGTCAACGGCCACACCTCGGCGGCAAACCTCCTCGCCGCCGGCCAGATCCAGGTGCTCGTCTCGAGCCACGCTCAACCGATCGAGCAGCTCGCCGCCAGGGGTGCCCCCGTCAGCTTCGGCCCGCCGATCGTCGCGCCGGTGATCGAGCGCCCGCAGGGTCTCGGCATTCCGTACACGGTCACGCACCCGGCCGGCGCACTGCTCTTCTACGACTGGATGCTCAGCGACGAAGGCCAGAAGCTCCAACTCGACACGGGGACGATCCCGACGAATCCGAAGTTCAAGGACGGCGCCTTCTCGTCCAACCCGACGACGGTCCAGATCGACCTCCGCACTCTTGTCGGCCGCTGGGGCTTCTGGACGCAGAAGTTCAACTCCGTGATCGGGCACTAAGGGCCGCTCGTCCACGTCGTTGCGAGAGGCCGGCGCTTGCCGGCCTCTCTCGCTCTCAGCGGAAGACGAGGCTCTTGACGACCAGAGGGACGACGTTCTGGTCGGGCAGCAGCGCGCCGAGGTCGACGTAGTCGAACTCACGCAGCTCGACCTCGTCGATGCAGACGATCGGCGCACGCACGCCGAACTCGTCCCGCAGCAACCGGCCGACGATGTTCGCGACGTCGGCGTCGAGGACGACGAGTACCGGGTCGGACGAATCGTCCTTGCGCACGAGCGCGGCCGCGAGCCCCTCGCACAGCGCGGCGAGCGAGGCGTAGTCGGTGCCGTGCGGCCACTCGACGGCGAGAGCTGCGACACCGCCGTGATGCGCGTCGAGCCGGGCGAGCGCAGCCCCTGTCTCCTGCGCGACCACGTCTGCGCTCGCCGTGACGAGCCCGCGCACGGTGGCAACGGGCACGTTCCGCAGCGGCAGCACGTCAGCCTGCGAGAGGAAGATGGTGTTCCCGCTGACCTGGATCGTGTACTGCGCGGCGCCGATGCAGGTCGCGCGGATTCGCTCGCGAGGCGCCAGCACCTGCATCTGCGCACAGCGGCTGACGAGCTCGCGACCGAGTCTCGGCCCCAGGTCGCCGAACTCGCGCTCCTCGCGGCCGTAGACGTACTCCGACACGCCACCGGAGAAGACGATCGTGCGGAACGGCCCCGGCGTCCGCAGCGCCTCCGTCATCCAGATCTCCGCGTCGTCCGCCTGGTAGCCGCCCGCGACCGCCTCGACGATCGTCGACGCAACCGCGGCAGCGACCGCATCGAGTCGCTCGCCCCCGAGCCGCTCGCCGAGCGCCGGCTCGCCGCCGGCCTCCCGCAGCAGGCGAGCGCCGATCTCCTCCACCCGTTCCAGCCGCCCGCGCGCGTCCCAGGCGAGGATGCGCGCGCCGACGCGAAGCGCGGCGGTCTCCAGCACGTGGCCGCCGCGACAGAGCGCGAGCTTCGTGCTCCCGCCGCCGACGTCGACGTTGAGGACGTCCTCACCGCGCTCGAGCGAGAGCTGCACCGCGCCCGAGCCATGCGCCGCGAGCGTGCTCTCGAGGTGCGGGCCTGCAGACGCGCAGACGAACTTGCCGGCCTCGCGCGCGAAGAGCTCGACGATCGCGGGGGCGTTCTCCTTGCGCGCCGCCTCGCCGGTCGTGATCACCGCACCCGTGTCGATCTCGTCTCGGTCGATCCCCGCGTGGGCATACGACTCCGCCAGGAAGCGCTCGAGCGCCGCTGCGTCCACCCGCTCGGGGCGCGAGTAGGGCGTCAGGATCACCGGCGACCGGTGCGTCACGTGCCGGTCGACGACCTCGTAGCGGCTGGAGAGGTGCCTGCCCTGCCGCTCGAGCGTGATGTCCGAGAAGAGGACGTGCGACGTCGAGGAGCCGATGTCTATCCCCACGCTTCGCAGCCGCACGACCTCCCCGTCGGGAGCCTCCTGCGTCGGGGCGGCGTGAGAGTGGCCGACGTCGTCGGCGACGTCGTGCATCACCGCTCCTCAGACGACGACGGGGAACTCGTCCATCTGCACCTGGACGCCGTTCGCCTCGGCCCGCTCGACGAACGCGCGATGGACGCGCGGGTCCTGATCCTCGTACTCGATCTGGTTCCCGCCCTCGCGCACGCTCTTGTCCACGCCCTGGATGTCGAGGTACTTGGAGAGCTTCCACTTCGCGCCGCCCCAGCGGACGGCGAGATAGCGGCCGGGGGTCGTGCCCGTGTTGAAGTGCTGGTGCCACCAGTTGCCCGGCGGGACGAACATGCTCAACGGGCCCCAGGGGATGTCGACGAAGTCGTCCGCGCCCTCGGGCCACATCAAGGAGAAGCCCTGCCCCTTGAGGATGATCACGTGTGCGCCCGGACCATGGCGGTGCGCCTTCTTGTAGGTGCCGACCGGGAACTCCGAGATGTGGGAGCAGAGCGTGTTGTTCGCGAACTCGAACATGACGTTGGTGCCGCCGGCGCCGCGCTCCTTCCACTCGTGCAGCTTGAAGTTGTAGGCGTCCGCGACGAAGTTGGTCTCCCAGACGCGGCCGGAGTGAAGCGTGCCGTCGCCGCCAAAATAGTCGGACTCGCCCGCGAAGCGGTCGACGAAGTCGAACGGGCAGTCGAAGACGAAGTCGAGGTTGTGGAAGAGGTTGATCAGCAGCGGCGCGGTGGTGACGCCGAGCAGCCGCGCAGGCTCGCGCCCCGATCCGTTGTGGAGCCGGTGGAAGCAGTTGACCGGCACGGCGAACAGGCTCCCCTCCTGGAACTCGAACGTCTGCTTCGCACCCGCGTGGTTCCAGACCTCGCACGTCCCGCGGCCGGAGAGCACGAAGCAGAACTCCTCGTAGATGTGCTTCTCGACGGAGCTCGAGCGGCCGGGCGGCAGCTCGAGGATGTACGAGTCGTTCGTGTCCTCGGTGCCGTGCAGCCGGATGAAGGTTCCGAGCGCCTCCATCCGGGGCCACTCCGCGACCTCGATCTCCTTCATCTCGTCGACGCCGTAGCCGGCGATCACCGGGATCCCTTGCGACTCGAGCCAGCGCTCGTACGTGGACTGCCGCCACTCGGCCGGCGTCTTCTCCTCCTGCGCCACCCGCTTGCCGTTCTCCGTCACGTTCGTCTCCTCTCGTGTCGTGCCTGGACGTTACCGAGTCCATTTGCCTGCTTCCATACGCACATTCGGATGCGTCAATAGCGACCCGTTGACGTCGCCGAGTCCGTCGGCAGAGGCATCAAGCCGATCGCGACGTCCGCGGCGGCTTCGGCGTGGGTGCGGGCCGTGTGCAGCAGCGGCACCGCAGCCGTGCCGTCGTCGAGCAGGGAATCGAGCTCGAGGTTGGCGACGGCGACGGCCTCTGCGCCCTCGGCAGCCAGGCGCTCGACGATCTCGTGCACCCGGCGGCTCGAGTCGGAGCTGATGACGCCGTGCATCACCTCCGAGAAGATGAACTCGTGGACCGCGGCGCGGTCGCCCTCATCAGGGATCCGAACGTCCAGGCCGTTGGCTGCGAGCCGGCCGCGGAAGAACTCGTGCTCCATCGTCGAGCGGCTCCCGAGCAGGCCGACGCGAACGACTTTCCGGTCGTGCAGCGCCTGCGCCGCGGCGTCGGCGATGTGCAGGAGCGGGATGTCGACGCGCGCCTCGATCGCGGCGGAGACTCGATGCATCGTGTTCGTGCAGAGAACGAGGAAGTCGGCGCCAGCGCGGTCGACCGCGAGCGCCGCGCGCGTCAGCAGCGCCTCGGCCTCGGCCCAGCTCCCGGAACGCTGGAGCGCGTCGATCTCGTGCGAGTCGACCGAGTACATCACCGACGGTGGCGAATGGAAGCCGCCCAGGCGTTCCCGCACGCGCTCGTTAATCAGCCGGTAGTAGAGCGCGGAGGTCTCCCAGCTCATGCCGCCGACGAGGCCGACCGTCATCGGGATGTCAGGCCCAGACATCGTCCGTCCACCCGTTGAGGTCGTAGTCGGCGAGACAACGCGAGACGAGCGCCTGCATCTCGTCGAGGCGCCCGCGCCGCCGGCTGAAGTTGAGCGAATCGATCCGCACCTGCTCGTGGTTGCCGCCGTAGTTGCGCTCGTAGAGCGTGTGCCGCGCGCCGAACTCGGTGCCGAGCCCGTCCCACAGGAGCTTGAAGAGCTTGATCCGCTCCTCGGCCGACCCGGTCGAGCCGCGGTAGAAGCGGTCGATCAGCGGCCGCAGCTCGGGGTTCTGCAAGTCGCGGTTGCTCGACGGCGTCACGAGCGGGCTGCCGCCGAGGACGTTGCCGGCGACCTCCTCGACTTTCGGCCATGCCATCGCTCCGAACAGCCGCACCAGGACTGCGAACTCCCCTTTGGGCATCACGGTCCCGCCCGGCCCCTCCTGCGGGTCGAGCGCCAGCGCGGACGTGAGGGCCCACATCAGGTTGCCCCAGCCGACGAGCTCGCCGAGCTGCGCCTGCACGCCGCGGAAGTCCGCCGTGCCGTTCGCCTCGAGCGCCCGAGCGATCAGCCCGCAGGCGAAGTCGAACTTGACGGCGAGGCGCGTCCCGGCCTGCAGCGTGTACCGGTTCATGAAGCCCGAGGCGGGATAGAAGCCGGTCGCCTTCTCGACGTCGCGGTAGACGAGCACGTTCTCCCAGGGAATGAACGCGTCGTCGAAGATCACGACAGCGTCGTTCTCGTCGAAGCGGCTCGAAAGCGGGTTGTCCCAGGGCGAGCCGGCCGCCAGCTCGTACGACCGCCGCGAGATCAGCTTCTTGCCGGGGGTGTCCATCGGCGCGATGAACACGAGCGCGTAGTCCTCCGCTTTCCCCGGCTCGAGCTGCACGGCGCTGTTCTGCGCGACGAAGGTTGCATGGGTCAGCGCGGAGCCGGTGGCGAGCATCTTCGCGCCGCGGACGACGATCCCGTCGTCCTGCTCCCGCACGACGTGCACGTAGACGTCCTCGACCTCGTGCACGGCCTTGTCGCGATCGATCGGTGGGTTGATCAGCACGTGATTGAGGAAGAGCGCCTGCTCGGCGTAGCGCCGGTACCACCGCTCCGCGTTCTCCTCGAACGGCGCGTAGAAGCCGGGGCTCGCGCCCAGCGTCGCCATGAACGACGCCTTGTAGTCCGGCGTGCGGCCCATGTAGCCGTAGGAGAGCCGCGACCACGCCGCGATCGCCTCGCGCGCGGCGAGCAGCTCTTCCGGCGAGTAGCTCGGCATGAAGAACTTGTGCGTCGTGATCCCGAGCCGGTCGACCCCGAGCAGCAGTTCTCGCTGCTCCGGATCGTGCATCGCGTCGTACAGGCGCGCCACCGAGCGGACGGAGTTTCGGAACGCCGGGTGAGTCGTCACGTCGTCGACGCGCTCGCCGTCGATGTAGATCTCCCGGCCGTCGCGGAGCGTCTCGACGTACTCCTCCCCGGTCAGCAGGGCCGTGCGCGAGGGCGCGCTCATTCGCCACCTCCGTTCCGCGCAGCGGCCGAAAGCCGGAACGCACGGCGATGCGCGGCGCGCGCGTGCTCGGTGTGCCTGTCGATCACGTGCCGTGCGAGCGGGAGATCGGCGCGGTCGTACGCCTCGACCAGCTCGCGGTGGTCGGCGAGCAACTCGCCGCCGCCGGACGCGGGCTGCAGCGACCGCGCGAGGATGCCGCTGAGGCCGAGCCGGCGGTATGCGTGCAGGAGCGCGGCACTGCCGGCGAGACCAACCAGGCGCTCGTGGAAGGCCGCATTCGCGGTCGCGTAGCCGTTGACGTCGGCGAGACGCCCGCCGTCGAAGAACGGCTCCGTCTCCTCCATCAGCCGCCGGAGCTCGGCGAGCTCGGCCATGGTCGCGCGTCCGATTGCGAGCTCCGCCGCCCCGATCTCGATCGCCCGCCGGCCCTGCAGCGTGTCTTCGATCGTCGGCAGGTCGACCGGCGCGAGCACGTACCCGCGCTCGGGGTCCCGCGTCACGAGGTCGTCGGCGACGAGATGGGTGAGCGCGTGAAAGACGTGCCACGGCTCGGTGTGGAGCTCGGCCGTCAACACGTCCACGTCGAGCGACTCGCCTTCGCCGTAGTCGCCGCGGAGCACGCGCCGGCGAAGCTCGGCGGCGACCGCGTCGTCCTCGGCCAGGTCGAGCCTGCCGAACCTGCCGCGAAAGTAGGTCAGCGGCGATCCCTGGGCGGTGTCGGCGGCGACGACCTCTCCCAGGAACACCGTGTGGCTGCCGCCGGTCACCTGCTCGGCGACGCGACACTCGATCCGCGCGAGGGCCGAGACGAGAAGCGGCGCTCCGGTTGCGCCTTCCTCGACGTCGATCCCGGCGAACTTGTCCTTGCGCGGGCGGGCGAATCGCTCCGCCAGCGTGCCCTGGTCCTCGGTCAGGATGTTCACGGCGAACGTGCCCCGTTGCCGGACCGCGGCGCACGTCGGCGCCCGGCGGTTGATGCACACGATCAGCATCGGAGGGTCGAGTGAGAGCGAGGCCACCGCACTGGCGGTCATGCCGAAACGCCGGCCGCCGGCGACCGTCGTGATCACGGCGACGCCGGTGGCGAAATGGCCGATCGTCTCGCGGAAAGCGGCCCGGTCGACGAGTGCGGCGTTCACGCTCGATTCCGACATGCAGAAATAGTAATCTGTCTAGAAGAACAATGCTCGAGATCGCCCGTCCTGCTGCGTACCCGATCGGCTCGGTCGAAAAGGCCTTGCGCCTGCTGCTGCTGCTGGGCGCCCGCCCGGCGCTGAGGGTGTCGGACGCCGCCTCGGAGCTCGAGATTGCGCGCTCGTCGGCACACCGGTTGCTGACGACGCTCGAGCAGTACTCGTTCGCCCGCCAGGACGAGGCCACGCGTGCCTACGTCGCCGGGCCTGCGCTGGCGGAGCTGGCCTACGCGAGCGCGGGCCGGGAGCTGCGGCGGCTCGTCCGCCCGCATCTCGAGCAGCTGTCACATGAGCTCGGGGAGACGGTGCATCTCGTCACCCTCGAAGGCGCTTCTGCACGCTTCGTCGAGTCCGTCGAGTGCAGCCGCGCGCTCCGGGTCGGCTCCCGCGCCGGCGTCGCGATGCCCGCCCACTGCACGTCGGCGGGGAAGGCGCTGCTGGCGCAGCTCACGGATGCGGAGCTACGCGAGCTGTTGGATGCGGAGGCGCCGCTCGTGCAGATGACGCCGCGCTCGGCCGCGACGCTGGACGAGCTGACGATCGAGCTCGACGCAATCCGGGAACGCGGCTACGCAACGAACGTCGGCGAGAGCGAGGACGGAATCGCGGCAGCGGCGGCGGCGACCCGCTTCACGCCCTACGGCTACCGCGCGGCGATCAGCGTCTCCGCGCCCTCGTCGCGCGTCGATGAGCTGCGTCTCGCAGAGCTGGGCGTGGTCGTCGCCCGAGCCGCCGCTTCCGTGTTCCAGGTCCAACGCGACTAGAGGGGGTGTGCTCCATGCAGCAGATGCTCAGTAGGCGTGCGTGGCTCGCCGGTGCGGTGATGCTGGCCGCGACGGCGGTCCTCGTCGCCGCCACAGTGGGGATGTCGGCGCCGCGGAAGGCGCCGCCGCCGAGCCCGTTGAAGAGCGTGCTCACGCAGCTCAAAGGGCTGACTGCGGCGGCACGCGAGGCGAAGCTCTACAGCCTCGCGAAGGCCGAGGGCACCGTCGTCTGGTACACGTCGCTCGACACGCTGCTCGCGAAGCAGATCCAGGCCGCCTTCGAAGCGAAGTATCCGGGCGTGAGCGTGAACCTCGTCCGCGCCCCGAGCGAGACGCTCGATGCGCGAGTCCTGTCCGAGGCGGCGGCCGGCGCACCTGGCGCCGACGTGATCGAGACCAACGGCCCGGACATGTTCATCTTCCAGCACAAGGCGAACATCCTCGTGCCGTACCGCGCCTCGCCGTACGCGGCCGCGGTCCCGTCCCGGGTCCGCTACGACACGTTCACGGGCGACCGCTACAACAACTATGTCGTCGCCTGGAACACGAACCTGGTCTCCTCCGGCCAGGAGCCGAAGTCGTGGGAGGAGCTCGCGACCGCCAAGTGGGCGGGCAAGATCTCGATCGAGGCCAACGACATCGACTGGTACGCGACGCTGTACCAGTACCTGGAGCAGCAGCGGCTGGCCAAGCTCAAGCCCCAGCCGAAGACGAAGAAGGCGATCGAGACGGCGCGCGCGAAGGTCGATCGCGACCTCGACAAGCTCTTCGCGACGATGGTCAAGAACGCGCAGATCGTCAGCGGGCACACGACGCAGGCGAACCTGCTCGCAGCCGGCCAGTTCGCGATCTCCGTCACCACCTACGCGCACTACGCCGAGGCACTGCAGCAGAAGCACGCCCCGGTCTCGTTCAAGCCGTTCCTGCAGCCGGTCCTCCGCCGCGAGCAGGGGATCGGGATTGCCTACCGGCTCCAGCATCCGGCGGCCGCGCTGCTCTTCTACGACTGGGATCTGATGAAGAGCGGCGGCCAGAAGGCGCTGCTCGACGCCGGCTCGGCGCCGACGCGGCCCGACATGCCCGACGCGCAGCTCCAGGGCGCGCGGATCGTGCCGGTCGACCTGCGCACGATCGTCTCCCACTGGGGCGCGTGGTCGAAGCGCTGGCAGAGCCTGATCCAGCACTGAGGGGGAGGCGATGCGGGGAGGACACGAAGACGAGCGGAAGCGGGAACTCCGGTGACCGCCACGCTGGCCGAGACGCCGGTCCGGACGCGCGGCGAGGCGCTCCGCCGGTTGCTCTCGGCTCGCAACGCGATCGTCGTGCTCGTCGGAGCGCTGATCGCGTACCTCGCGCTCGTCCCGCTTGTGTTCCTCTTCTGGCAGACGTTCGTCAAGTCCGGTCACCTCACCCTCGCGAACTTCCGCTCCGCCTACTCCTCCGTCGGGCTCGGCGCCATGCTCGTCAACTCGTTCGCGTTCGCAATCGGCTCCACCGTGCTCGCGATCGTCCTCGGCACGGGGCTCGCGTACCTGATCGTCCGCACGGACATTCCGTTCAAGCCCCTCATGTACGCGGCCTCGCTCGTGCCGCTGATCATCCCCGGCGTCCTGCACACGATCGCGTGGATCTTCCTCGCGAGCCCGACGATCGGGATCCTCAACCGAAACGTCTTCGATCACGTGCCCGGTCTGCAGGGCCATCCGTTCAACATCTTCAGCATCCCCGGGATGATCCTCGTCGAGGGCCTGCATCTGGCGCCGCTCGTCTTCCTGCTGATGGTGGCGTCGTTCCGCTCGATGGACCCGTCGCTGGAGGAGTCGGCGGTGATGAGCGGCGCGCCGCTGCGGACGGTCTTCTTCAAGGTCACGCTCCCGCTCGCGCGCCCCGCCCTTTACGCCGGGATCCTGATCATGATGGTGCGCGGGCTGGAGTCGTTCGAGGTCCCGGCCCTCGTCGGGCTGCCGAACCACATCTGGGTCTTCACTTCGAGGATCTGGAGCGCGCTCAACGCGCTCGACCCCGACTACGGGCAGGCCGGAGCCGTCGCGATGTCCCTGCTCGTCCTGACCTCCGCCGGCGTCTGGTGGCACGGCCGGCTCGCCAAGCACTCCCGCTCGTTCCAGACCGTGACCGGCAAGGGATACCGGCCGCGGCCGATGCCGCTCGGGCCTTGGAAATGGCCGGCGACCGCGCTGATCTTCGTCTACTTCGTCGTCGCGGTCGTCCTGCCGATGCTGACGCTCCTCTACATGTCGACGCAGGAGTTCTACGCGCCTCCGACCCGGCAGACGCTCTCGCACATGAGCCTCGTGAACTACACGCAGGTCATCCACGACCCGTTCGTCCACAAGACCGCGATCAACTCGGTGCTGCTCGGCCTCGGCTCTGCGACCGCCGTGATGCTGCTCACGGCCGTCGCAGCCTGGCTCGTCGTGCGCACGCAGCTGCCGGGCCGCTGGCTGATCGACAATCTCGCCTTCGCGCCGCTCGCGATTCCCGGGCTCGTCCTCGGCGTCGCGCTCCTGAACGTCTACCTCCGGGTCGACCTGCCGCTGATCTCGATCTACGGGACGCTCTGGGTCCTCTTCATCGCGTACATGACCCGGTTCATGCCGTACGGGATGCGCTACGCGTCGACGTCGATGTTCCAGATCGCGCGAGAGCTCGAGGAGTCGGCTGCGACGTCGGGAGCAGGCTGGTTCCAGACGTTCCGTCGGGTCTTGCTGCCCCTGCTCGTGCCGGGGATCGTCGCCGGCTGGATCTACATCTTCATCGTCTCGGTGCGTGAGCTGGGCGCGACGGTCGTGCTCTACTCGCCGGGCAAGGAGACGCTGGCGATCGCGATCTGGGAGAAGTACCGCGACGGCCTCTTCCCCGAGTTGGCGGCGCTGGGCGTGCTGATGATCCTTGCGCTCGTCGTCCTCGTGATGATCGCCGCGAAGCTCGGCGCGAAGGTCGGCGTCCGCGAGGCCTGATGAATCGAAGACAGGAGGGACGAGATGTCGGCTTCAACTGAGTCCACGCACTACCACGTGCAAAAGGAGCGCCGTGCCGGCTTCCTGGACGAGTGGCGCAAGCGGCGGCAGACGGGCGTCCTGCGGGCCGGCGACCTCGTGTTCCGCGACCGCGAGCCGGGCACGCGCGTCGCGTACTACGCCGGCCTCGAGGAGGGAGCTCCGACGCGCACGCTCGACGCAGGCGCGCACGAGCTCGATCCCGGCGTGACCACGACGACGCATCGCCACTCGTGGGACGCCCTTCTCTTCGTGCAGGAAGGCACCGGGTGGTCCGAGATCGGCGGCCGGCGGCTCGAGTGGAAGCCGTGGGACACGATCCACTTGCCGGCCGGAGCATGGCACCGTCACGGCAACGACGGCGCCAAGACGGCGCGCTACCTGAGCTTCTCGTCGCAGCCGTTGCTCGCGACGCTGAACCTGGCCCGGATCGAGGAGATGCCGGAGGAAGCGGACCCCACCGAGCAAGCACGCTTCGCGGCGGCCCGCGCCGGCGACGACGCCTACTCACGCCGGCTCTCGCGGCTGGCCGCGGCGCAGCAGGAGATCCAGGAGGCGCGAGTCCACCTGCCCTACGACGACGTCGTCCTGCGGGACACACCGCGCGGCTCGCGCACGGCGTTCCTCGCCGACGACTCGATCGGCTTCAAGACGAGCGGCCTGACGATCGCGATGTTCCAGATCCCGCCGGGAAAGGCGCAGACGATGCACCGCCATCCCGGCGAGGCGTTCCTCTATGTGATCGAGGGCAGCGGTCGGAGCTACATCGACGCCGAGCCCGAGGGCGGCAAGGACTACCCCTGGGAGCCGGGCGACATGATCAACGTCGACCACTTCCTCTGGCACCAGCACAAGAACGACAGCACG
>JAWVCV010000143.1:0-10869 GCA_033858115.1 Gaiellaceae bacterium | reverse complement strand
TGCGCGGCCCAGACGTCGAAGGCTTCGTCCGCTTCGTCGAGGAGCAGGAGTCCGTCGGCGCAGCCGAGCGCGACGCCGTCGCCGAGGAGGAGGGCGCCGACGCCGTCCGGCTGCTGACGATCCACGCGGCGAAGGGACTCGAGTTCAAGGTCGTCGTGGTCGCCGACGCCGGGCGCGACCGCAACGCACCGTCGGCGGACGAGATCCTCTGCCTCGCCGATGGCCGCTTCGGCTTCCGCGTCGCGGATCCGGTGACCGGGAAGCGGCACGGGGTCCTCGGCTACGAGGACGTCAAGGACACGCGGGCGGCGGAGGACGAGGCCGAGCGATTGCGCCTCTACTACGTCGCGATTACGCGTGCGATCGACCGGCTGATCGTGTCCGGCTCGATCGACCGGGAGCGCAAGGCCGACGAGAAGAGCCCGATCGGCTGGGTGCTCTCGCGGCTCGACTGCGCCTCCGAGCTCGAAGCCGCGGGCAACCGCCCGGTCGAGCTGGAGCGGGAAGGCGCGCGCGTGCTCGTCCGGGTCGATCGCACGCCGGCGCCGGTCGCGGCAGCCGCCGTCTCGTCGCCGCTCGCCGCGGTGGTCGATCCGGACTCGGGTCAGCTCGCGCTCTTCGTGCCCGGCGAGGAGCCCGCACTGCCGCCGCTGGCCCCGGTGCTTGCTCCGATCCAGGAGCTTCCCGAGCCGCCGCTGCACGACGTCCGCCGCCTCTCCTACAGCGCCCTGGCCCTGTTCGACCGCTGCTCGTACCGCTACTACGCGGAGCGGGTCGCGGGGATGCGCCCGGCGCAGGCACACGGGACGATCGCGGGCCAGACCGGCCTGGCCGCGACCGAGGTCGGCGACGCGGTGCACCGGCTGCTCGAGGTGGTCGACCTGCAGGCGCCCGCGCCGCCCGAGCTCGAGCAGGTGCGCTCCTGGTACCCGGCGGTCACGGAGGAGGAGCTGGCGCGAATCGCCGGCTTCGTCGCCTCCTACTGCGGCTCGGACTTGGCCCGCCGGATCGCGACGCTCGCGGGTGCGCGGCCGGAGCGGCCGTTCGCATTCGAGCACGACGGCGTCCTCCTGCACGGGCGCCTCGACGTCCTCCAGATCGACGGGCCGCGAGCGCTGGTCCTCGACTACAAGACGAACTCGCTGGCCGAGGGGACGCCCGAGGAGATCGTGGAGGCGGACTACCGGCTGCAGCGGCTCGTCTACGCGCTTGCCTGCTTCCGGAACGGGGCGGAGGAGGTCGAGATCGTCTACCACTTCCTCGAGCGGGCGGACGCGGTGGTCTCGACGACATTCGGCCTCGCCGACATTCCGGAGCTGGCGGCCGCGCTCTCGGAGGCGATCGGCCGCATCCGGGCAGGAGAGTTCCGGCCCACTCCCAGCGAGTTCATCTGCGCCGGGTGTCCCGCCCTCGACGTCGTCTGCGCAGGCCCGCGCTTGCGCTCCCGCCCGCCCGAGCTCGCCGCGGTCTCCTGATGCGAGTCGCCGTGCTCTGCGACGTCCACGGCAATCTGCCCGCTCTGGAGGCAGTGCTGGCGGAGGTCGCTTCGGTCGAGGTCGACCGGATCGTGTCCGGCGGGGACGTCGTCGCAGGGCCGTTTCCGCGCGAGTGCCTCGACAAGCTCCTCGGGCTCGACGCCGTCTTCGTGCGCGGAAACGCCGACCGCGAGTCGCCGCGCGCTCCCGCCGGGACCTGGGAATGGATCGTCGCGAACCTCGACCCGTTGGCGGTCGAGTTCCTGGCGGAGCTTCCGCACGCCGTGTCGCTCGGCGGTGTCCTCTACTGCCATGGCTCTCCGCGCGACGACGACGAGATCCTGACGCGCGTCTCTCCCGACGAGCGCTTTCGAGCTGCCCTGGACGGCGTCGCCGAGCGAATCGTCGTCGGCGGACACACTCATGTTCAGTTCGAGCGCGTGATCGACGGGATCCGCTTCGTCAATGCGGGCAGCGTCGGCATTCCCTACGAGGGAAAGCAGGGCGCGTTCTGGGCGTTGCTCGACGGGGAGGACGTCGAGCTCCGGCACACGGCCTACGCCGTCGACGCCGCCGCCGCTGCAATCCGGACGAGTGGTTACCCTGGCGCCGACCAGATCGCCGGCTGGCTGCTCGACCCGGAGGACCCCGACGAGGTGTCGGCGTACTTCGAGAGCGTTGCCGCGTAGCTTCGTCCACGAAGCGCGACGCCCGGTGGGCCGTCGGCGCGACAGGATCCGTCCGATCATCGAGCGCCTCGCGGCCGAGCACGCCGACGCGAAGATCGCGCTCAACTTCCGCAACGAGCTCGAGCTGCTCGTGTCGGTGATGCTGTCGGCCCAGACCACCGACGTGAACGTCAATCGCGTCACTGAGCGGCTCTTCGAGAAGTACCGGCGGCCGGAGGACTATCTCGGCGTGCCGCGGGAGGAGCTGGAGCGGGACATCTACGCGACAGGGTTCTTCCGGCAGAAGGCCAAGGCGATCCAGGGCACGATGCGCGTGCTGCTGAAGGAGTTCGACGGCGTCGTCCCGCGGACGATCGACGAGCTGCTCCGCCTCCCCGGCGTGGCGCGGAAGACGGCCAACGTCGTCGCGGCGGAGCTGGGCAATCCGCAAGGGATCGTCGTCGACACGCACGTACGGCGGCTCTCGCAGCGCCTGGGCCTGACGCGGCAGGAGGATCCGGTCAAGATCGAGCGCGACTTGATGAAGCTCGTGCCCCGCGAGGACTGGGGGCGCTTCCCGCACCTGCTGATCTGGCACGGCAGGCGGATCTGCACCGCCCGCCGCCCGCTCTGCGAGCAGTGCGTCCTCACCGACCTCTGCCCCTCGAGCCGTGTCGTCCGTGACGAAGGCGGCGGCGGCGACGTACAACCCACGTGAGGAGCGTGGTCCGAGCTCCTCCGCCTGACCGGATACAGCCGAAGAGGAAGGGGTCTCGCGTGTTCAGGAGCATCCTGGTAGTGATTGCAGCCGCGACCGTTGCAGTGGCCGCATCGGCGGCCGAGGCGACCGCTCCGCCTGTGGGAAAGCTGCCCAAGGGCACGGTCTCGACCGTCTCGACCGAGCGAGGGACGCTTGTCGCGGTGGCGCTACCGCGGAAGGCAAACGGCCTGGTGTGGCGAGTGGCGCGCCAGGTGAACCCGAAGGTGCTGAAGCAGGTATCCGAAGCAGATGTGGGCGGCTCCGTTGTCGTCGTCTTTCGCGCAGTCGGCCGCGGCAGGACGCGGGTCGTCTTCGCCCTGACGCGCGGGGAGACCGCGAAGGCCTACGCGGCGGTCACTCACGACGTGACCGTGCGGTGATCTCTGCCCCGCTCTAGCGGGGCGAGAGCGCGACGAGCAGGCCGCCATCGTCGTCGTAGGCGGGGAAGACGTCGGCCGTCACGGCCTTGACCTGGCCGGCGCGTGAGCGCAGCTGGAGACGCTCGCCGAGCCGGCGGACACCCCACTCGAGGGCGAGCCCGATGGGGCTCTTGTCCTCCTCGAAGCCGGCGAGGCCGAATGCGTCGACGACGTCCTTGCCCATCAGCTCGCTTTCCCGGTAGCCGGTCAGCTCGAAGACGCCGCGGCCGGCCGCCAGGATGCGGCCCGATCGGTCACAGGCGACAAGGCCCGCGTTCGGCGACGGGTAGTAGTCGTCGAGCAGCTCGAAGAGAAAGCCGAAGCCGCAGCGGTCGCAGGCGACCGCCTGGTCGAGCAGGCCCTGGCGACCGTCGTGGTCCAGCGACCGGTCCTTGCAGTTCGGGCAGATGTAGAACGGCAAGGCGGCCTGTCGCCGGCCTAGGCGGGCGTCGTGTGCTCGCGCGCCGCGGTCAGCGCGGCCTCGGGGTGACCCTCGGCGTCGGCGAGGAAGCGCTCCGCGTCGAGCGCGGCGGCGCAGCCGGATCCGGCGGCCGTGACGGCCTGCCGATAGACGTGGTCCTGGACGTCACCGGCGGCGAAGACGCCGGCGATGTTCGTCTCGGTCGTCTTGCCCTTGGTGACCAAGTAGCCGTTCTCGTCGTGGTCGAGCCAGTCGACGAACAGCTTGGTCGTCGGGTCGTGACCGATCGCGACGAAGAGCCCGTCGGTGGGATAGTCGAGGGTCTCGCCGGTGTCGAGGCTCTTCAGCCGCAGACCGGTCAGCTTGCCTGCCTCGGCGCCGAGCACCTCCTCGACCACGTACGGGGTCAGGACCTCGATCTTCTCGTGGTTGCGGACGCGCTCGACCATGATCTGCGACGCGCGGAACTCGCTGCGCCGGTGGACGAGCGTGACCTTCGAGGCGAACTTGGTCAGGAAGAGCGCCTCTTCCATCGCGGAATCGCCGCCGCCGACGACGACGACCTCGCGGTCGCGGTAGAAGGCGGCGTCGCAGGTCGCACAGTAGGTGACGCCGCGGCCGTGCAGTGCGCGCTCCGACTCGAGGCCGAGCTGGCGCGCCGTCGCACCGGTCGCGACGATCACCGTCGAGGCGACGTACTCGTCCTTCTCGACGTAGACCTTGAAGGGCCGCTCCGAGAAATCGACTCGGGTGACGTCGTCGGTGATGAATTCGGCGCCGAAGCGCGCGGCCTGCGCGCGGAACTCCGCCATCATCTCGGGGCCCATGACCCCGTCGCGGTATCCCGGGTAGTTCTCGACCTCGCTCGTGATCATCAGCTGACCACCCCAGCTGAAGCCCTCGATGACGAGGGGGTTCAGGTTGGCCCGAGCGGCATAGAGGGCAGCGGTGTACCCCGCGGGGCCGCCGCCGATGATGATCACGTCACGAACCTCGCTCAACTCAGCTCCTTGTCGAATCAGGCGGTGGTGTCCGCCCTCACGATAGAGAACGAATCGGAGTGCGGTCCTGTTCCGGGGCGATCGTCCCCACGAGGCTTAGAATCGACGCCGCTTAGGCAGAAAGGTCGTATGACGACAACCACCACGGTCAGCCTCGACGGCCTGCGCGAGCTCGCCGCCTTTCGCGCGCAGAATGGATGCGCGATCAGCTTGTACGTCGACCTCGATCCCAGCATCGCCCCGACCGCCGGCGACGTCGCCACCCGGGTCCGCTCGCTGCTCGACACAGCCGCGAAGTCGCACGGCGCGACCCGGCCGGACCTGGCCCACGAGGTGCGTGCCGGGCTCAAAGCCGACTTCGAGCGGCTCGAGCACTACTTCGACGCCGACTTCCAGCGCGACGGCGCGCGCGGGCTGGCCATCTTTGCCGCCGGGTTGGACAACGTCTGGAACGTCCTAGGACTGCCCTCGCCGGTCCCCGACGTCGCACGGGTCGCCGACGACTTCCTGCTCGCACCGCTCGTGCCCTTGCTCGGGAAGGGAGACGGCGGGCTCGTGGCCGTCGTCGGCCGTGAGCAGGGACGCGTGCTCGCGCTCCGCCGCGGCCGGCTCGAGGAGGTCGTCGACCGCACCGAGGACGCGCCCGGACGCCACGACCAGGGAGGCTGGTCGCAGGGGCGATTCCAGCGGCACATCGAGAATCTCGCCCACGAGCACTTTCGCGCGGTCGCGGACGAGCTCGAGCACAGGTTCGCCGCGCTCGGTCGGCCCCGGATCGTCGTCGTCTGCGGCGAGGACATCCGCTCCGAGCTCGCCGAGACGTTCTCGACCGAGGTGGCGGACGCCGTCATCGGCTGGACGACGGCCGAGGCGCACGCGTCCGAAGCGGAGTTGCTCGAGCTCGTCGCGCCGCTCTTCGACGAGTGGCACGCCGCGCGCGAGGCCGAGGCGGTCGAGCGCTGGCGCCAGGAGACCGGCAAGCACGCCCGCGGCAGCGGTGGCTGGGCCGAGACGCTCGAGGCGGCCTCGGACGCGCGCGTAGAGCTGCTGCTCTTCCAGACGGGCGTCCAGAAGGCGGCGTTCCGCTGCCCCGCCTGCGGCCGCGCCGCGCTCGACGCGACCACCTGCCCGCTCGACGGCACGACGATGGAGGCCCGGGACGACGGACTCGACCTCGCGGTGCGGCTGACGCTTGCGCACGGCGGCGAGGTGCTGGCGCTCGAGACCAGGGACGACCTCGAGCCGCTCGGCGGCATCGGCGCGATCCTGCGGTTCTAGACCGCCGCCGCCCAGCGGCTAGCGGTCGTCGATCGCGACGGTGTAGTGGTCGGCCCGATCGTCGAAGGCGGCCAGCAGGCGCTGGGCCTCCTCGGGGATGACGGCTGCCTCCTGGTCATCACCGGCGAACGCGCGGATGGAATCGGTCGACGTCCAGAACGTGATCACGAAGAAGTCGACGCCGCCGTCACCATCGCGGCGGAGGACGTACCCACCGGCATAGCCGTCCAGGCCGCGCAGGCCGGGGAGCGTATCGCCCCGCAGATGCGCGAGATACGGCTCCGCGTTCGCGCTCGTCGTCCGCCCGCGCCAGACCCTGGCGATCATGCGGATCCACCGTCGTCCGCGATGCGGATGCGGCTGTTCGCCTTGCTCGTCGATTCGGCCTGGGCGGCCCGAAGCTTCGGCGGAACCCACACTGGGATCGGCTTAGGCGGCGTCGATCGCGCGGAGCTGCTCCTGGAGCTCGGGAGCCTGCAGCGCTTGAGGCTGCTCCGCGACCGGAGCAAGCTCCGGCAGCGTCTTGTCGCTCGTGATGTACCCGTCGAGCTTGCGGGCTGTCGGGAGAAAGCGCTTCTCGAGCGAGCCGACAGTGTCGTTGAAGGCCCCGACCGCGCCCTTGAGACTGTTCCCGATCTTGTTCAGGTGGCCGCTCATGATTCCCACACGCTCGTACAGCTCTCGCCCGAGGGCCTGAATCTCGCGCGCATCCTCCGCCACGCTCTCCTGCTGCCAGCCGTACGCGATCGACTGCAGCAGGACGATCAGCGTCGTCGGCGAGGCGACGTGCACCCGGGAGCGGACGCCGGTCTCGACGAGTGAGGGATCCTGCTCCCAGGCTGCGCGGAAGAACCCTTCGTCGGGGAGGAACATGACGACATAGTCGGGCGTGTCGCCGAACTGCTGCCAGTAGCTCTTGGCGCTCAGCTTCGCCATGTGCTCCCGCACCTGGCGCGCGTGCGACGCCAGATGGCCCGCGCGCTCGCCGTCGTCGGTCGCCTCGATCGAGTCGAGATATGCGGCGAGCGGCACCTTCGCATCGACGATGACCACCTTGTCGCCCGGCAGCCGGACGATCAGATCGGGCCGGAGCCGGCCGTCGTCGGTGGCTGCGCTCACCTGCTCGTCGAAGTCGCAATAGGGAAGCATCCCCGCGAGCTCGACGACGCGCTTGAGCTGGATCTCGCCCCAGCGCCCGCGGACGTGCGGCGTCCGGAGCGCTGTCGCGAGAGTGGCCGTGCGCTCGCTGAGCTGCGACAGCTGCTCGCCGAGCGCACCGTAGGCGCGCTCGCGTGCCAGCTCCAGCGTCCGCACCTGCCCGTCCACCTTCTCGAGGGATTCCTTCAGCGGCTTGACGTAGCCGGTCAGCTTGGACTCGGCGATCTCGAGGAAGGCGGAGCTGTTCGCCTGATAGGCGTCGGCCGACGCCGCCCGGACCGCATGGACCATCTTCTCGTCGAACGAGCGCCGCTCGACCTCGAGCTCCGCGCGGGTGCCGGCGAGATCCCGTTCGGCGGCCTGCAGTCGCTGCGACGCGTAGACCCAGGCCGCGAACGCGCCGAGGACGATTCCGAGGATGAGTGCCAGGATGACCATCGGGCCGACGAACGGTAGGGATCGCGTCGGACGGAGCCCGGTGCCGCCAGGCGCTGCTGGTAAAGTCGCCAGCCGGTAATGGCCAGGAAAGACCGTGTCCCCAACCCCCCAAAGCGCTCGCAGGGCCCGCAGCGGCGTACAACGGCGGCCGATCCGGCCGTGGCGGCGAAGCGGCGCCAGACCCTGCTCCTGATCGCGGGGGGCGCCGTCGCGGTGGTCGTCGCCGTGCTAGCGATCGTGCTCCTGTCGGGTGGCGGGGTCGACGAGCGGGCTGCGCTGCAGAAGGCCGGCTGCACGCTCCAGAGCTTCCCGGCGCTCCCGAACAAGTCCGACCACTCCGACGTGCCCACGCTGACGACGAAGCCGAAGTGGAACTCCTCTCCACCGACGAGCGGCCCCCACTACGGCGCGCCTGCGGTCTGGGACTTCTACGACACGCCCGTTCCCCTCGTCCAGACCGTTCACAACCTGGAGCACGGCGGCGTCGTCATCCATTATGGGACCGATGTTCCTCGGGCCGAGGTCGACAAGCTCCGCACGTTCTATCTCAACGACCCGAACGGCCTGGTCGTGGCGCCGCTGCCCGCGAACAAGGACAAGATCACGCTGTCCGCCTGGACTGCGCCCGACGCCTCCACCGGAACCGCCGACCGCGGCCGCGGCTGGCTCGCGCGGTGCTCGAAGTTCGACCAGGACGCGTTCTCGGCCTTTGTCGACACGCACCGCTACCAGGGACCCGAGCGGCTGCCGCCGGAGAGCTTAGCTCCGGGCTCCTGAGCCGCCGGCCCTGCCGGGGTGGCGGAATTGGCAGACGCAGCCGACTTAAAATCGGCCGGCCTCGCGGTCGTGCGGGTTCGACTCCCGCCCCCGGCATCGCTCTATTCTTCCGGCAGGTGACCGGGCAAAGCCCGGTCACCGCCAAGACCCCTAAAGGGTCGCTTCGCTGATTTGCCCGCAGAATCCGAATCTGCAGGAGCAGATCCCGATTCGCGAAGACCCATAAAGGGTCGCTTCGCTCATTTGCCCGCAGAATCGGAATCTGCAGGAGCAGATCCCGATTCGCGAAGACCCCTAAAGGGTCGCTTCGCTCCCGGCTCGGGAACGAGTCGTTTGATCCGGTCTGCATAGACTGCCGCCGTGGCCAAGATCGAGGAAACCGCTGCTCACACCCACCTCGAGTGGGACACGCCGCTCTTCCAGACGGCCATTGCCCAGTACGAGCTCGCGCTGCCCTACTCGGACGTGTCGGACGCGGTCGCGGAACGGCTTCGCTACCCCGAGCGGGCGGTCATGTTCTCGATCCCGGTGCGGATGGACGACGACCGCCGGGTCGTCTTCGCCGGCTATCGCGTCCAGCACTCCTCGGTGCTCGGGCCGACGAAGGGCGGCATCCGCTACGACCCGGAGGTGACGCTCGGCGAGTGCGCCGCGCTGGCGGTCTGGATGACCTGGAAGTGCGCGCTGCTCCGCCTGCCCTACGGCGGCGCGAAGGGCGGGGTCCGCTGCAATCCGCGGCAGATGTCGCCACGCGAGCTCGAAGGGCTGACGCGGCGCTTCACCTCCGACCTGCTGCCGATCATCGGCCCGCAAGAGGACATTCCGGCGCCGGACATGGCCACGAACGAGCAGACGATGGCCTGGATGATGGACACCTACTCGATGCAGGTCGGTCATGCCGTACCGGAGATCGTCACCGGCAAGCCGATCTCGATCGGCGGCTCGGTCTTCCGGCACGAGGCCACGGGCGCCGGCGTCGTCATGGTGGTCGCGCGCGCGTGCGAGCGGCTCGGCTGGAACCTCGCCGAGCAGCGCTGCGTCGTCCAGGGGTTCGGCAACGTCGGCGGCATCGCCGCGCACGAGCTCGCAGACCGCGGCGCGACGGTGATCGCGGTCTCCGACGTCTCGGGCGGCGTCTACGACGGCAACGGCCTCGACGTGCACGCGATGACCGAATGGGTGCTCGAGCACGGCTCGCTCGAGGATTGGCCTGCCGGCACGCGAATCACGAACGAGGAGCTCCTGGAGCTGCCGTGCGACATCCTCGTCCTGGCGGCGCGCGAGGATCAGGTGACCGAGGAGAACGCCGGCCGGATCCAGGCGCGGATGATCGCCGAGGGCGCCAACGGGCCGACCTCGCTCGAGGCCGACGCGATCCTCGCCGAGCGCGGGATCCCGATCCTGCCCGACATCCTCACGAACGCCGGCGGCGTCACCGTCTCCTACTTCGAGTGGGTGCAGGATCTCGGACGGCTCTTCTGGGGCCGTGACGAGATCCGCGAGAAGCTCGCGGAGAAGATGAACGACGCCTTCGACCGCGTCTGGGAGATCTCCCGCGAGCGCGAGATCACGCTCCGGACGGCTGCTCTCGTCGCCGGCATCCGCGAGGTTGCGTCCGCGCTCGACGCCCGCGGCCTCTATCCATAATGCGCCTCATGGACCGCGTCCGCGACGCCATGGTCGCCGATCCGCCGCAGCTCGACGGCTCGGCGAGCGCGCAGGAGGCCGGTGAGGCGCTCCAGCGCCCGCAGGTCCGCGCCGTCTTCGTCTGCGAAGACGGCCTCCTCCTCGGCGTCGTCACCCGCAAGACGCTCGTGCGCGAGGTCGTGGCCGCCGGTCGCGATCCCAGGTCGACGAAGCTGGGGGAGATCGCCGAGGTGCCGTTGAACACGGTCGGCCCGGAGCTCCCGCTCGACGAGGCCTACCGCTTCCTCGAGGAGCACGACCTCGAGCGCGTGCCGGTGCTGGAAGAAGGTCGCCTCGTCGGCGTGCTCTCGCGGGCGGTCCTGCAGCGCCGTCTCGCCGAAGACGAGCCGCCGCCGGAGAACGACGGCTAGCAGCAGGTGTAGGCGCCCGGAGGAGCGGCGCCCTCTTCCGGCTCGGGCAGCTCCGCGGCTGCCAGCGCGGCGCCGTGGAGGATGTCGCGCTCGCTCGCCTCGATCCCCTCGAGCTCGTAGAACGAGAGGATCTCCGTGAGGATCGCCGCGCCGGCGAGGATCACCGGCGCCCGTCCCGGCTCGACGAGCTGCGCGCGCTCCTCCACGGTCAGCGCGGCCAGACGGGCCGCCTGCTCGTCCGCCGCCGCCCGCGAGATCACGTGGCCGTGGATCCGCTCAGGATCGTATTCGGCCAGGCCCAGGTCGAGTGCCGCGATCGTCGTCACGGTTCCCGCCACCCCGACCGCGTTCGTCACGCGGGCTTCCGGGAGCAGCGCGCGCACCTGCGCCCGAATCGCCTCCACGTCCTCACCGAAC
>JAWVCV010000142.1:0-2563 GCA_033858115.1 Gaiellaceae bacterium | reverse complement strand
AAGGAGACGCCGCTGCTCGCCAAGCTCGGGATCGAGCAGCGGGTCGCGACCGGGGAGGAGAGGACGTTCCGGATCCCGCGCGACAAGCTGCACCTCTTCGACGCCGAGACGGAGCAGGCGCTCGCCGGCTAGAGCGAGCGCAGCAGCTCGAGCATCCCCGCCGGGCCGTCGACGACGACGTCGGCAGCCTCGCGCAGCTCCACCGGACCTTCCGGCGACGCGACCGCGACCCGCACGCCGAGCTCGAGCCCGGCGACGGCGTTGAACGCGTCGAGGTCAGTCGTGTCGTCGCCCGCGTAGAGCGCCCGCTCGAGCCCGCGCGCGCCGAGCAGATGCGCCACCGCGGTGCCCTTGTGCGCAGCCACAGGCGGTCGCAGCTCGAGCACCTTGCGCCCGAAGCGCGCGACGAGGCCCTCGTGCCGGGCGCGCGTCGCCACCGCCTCGAGCATCGTCAGCGCGGCCGCCTCGTCGTCGGCACGACGGTAGTGGAACGTGATCGTGAGCGGCTTCCGCTCGATGTCCTCCCAGTCGACCGTCGACGCAAACTGCTGGATCCGGTCGCTCCAGTCGGCCGCTGCCGGCTCGAGCTCGAGCCCGTGCTCGCCGACGTAGACGAGGTCGTCGACGCCGACGACGCGCCTCGCGTCCGCACCCGACCTGCCGCTGATGCAGGCGACGAGCGCGTACCTGTCGTGCAGCCGCCGGAGCTCGACGCGCGTCTCCTCGGGCACGGTCGCCTCGTGCGGCACGGGGACGATCGGGGCAAGGACCCCGTCCACATCGAAGAGCAGCGCCGCGCGCTCCGGCGCCTCGGCGATGCGAGCCAGCGCTGAGTCACCTGCCACGGCCCTAGGATACGAGCGTGAGGCTCGTCGTGATCGGTCTGGTTGCGGGCTTCTTCAGCGCCCTCTTCGGCGTCGGTGGCGGGATCGTGCTCGTGCCTCTGCTGATCCTGCTCGCCGGCTTGGAGGGCCGCGTCGCCACGGGCACCTCGCTCGCGGCGATCGGGATCACCGCGCTCGCCGGCGTCGGCTTCTACGCCTTCGCGGGCCACATCGACGTCGCCCATGCCGCTCTCGTGGGCCTGCCCGCCGCGGTCGGCGCCGTTGCGGGCTCGACGATCCAGCAGCGTGTCTCTGCCCGGGCCTTGACGCTCGCGTTCGCGGCCCTGCTCGCCGCGCTCGCTCTCTGGCTGTTGGTCGCTTGAGCACGAGCACCGTCGTGCTCGCGCTGCTGCTGGGCCTTACGGCCGGCGTCCTGGCGGGGTTCTTCGGCGTCGGCGGCGGCATCCTCTTCGTGCCGACGCTGGTCGCGCTCGGGCTCTCCCAGATCGAGGCGGAGGCGACCTCGCTGCTCGCGATCCTGCCGACCGTGGCGGCAGGGACCTGGCGTCAGCACCACTACGGCAACGTGCGCTGGCGGACGGCGCTCGTCCTCGGACTGGCGTCGATCGCAGGGGTCGTCGTGGGCGGCGCGATCGCGACCTCGCTGCCCGAGCACGCGCTCAGACGCCTGTTCGCCGTGTTCCTGCTCACCGTGGCAGCGCAACTCGCGTGGCGGGCACGGCGTCCGGCACCGTATCCTTCTCGACCATGACGGAGCATGAGGAGATCTGGCTCCCGCTCGTCGACGAGCCGATCGGCAGCATCGTCGCGCAGATCCAGGAGGACGACCCCGAGATCGAGCGGCTTGTCGGCTCGCCGAAGCGGATCCTCGCCTTCCGGACGTTCGCGTACATCCGCGTCGGCGTGAAGCTCGGCGAGCTGCTCGTCGAGAACGACGTGCCGCCCTACGACGGCTCCGACACGTGGGTCGAGCTGCTGCTGCGCGATCCGAAGCACCGTGCGGCAGTGGCGCAAGAGGTGCGCGCCGTCGCCGAGGAGATCGCCGCCGACCCGCTGTACGGCGACGACGCCCAGCTCGGGCCGGACGACGACGTCCGCTCGCGCTTCCGCGACTTCGCGCGCAAGCTCGGCTCCTAGTGCCCGATCAGGCTGATCGCGAGGATGCCGGCGAAGCCGGCGAGCGTCAGGAGTACCCGCCGGCCTGACGGGTGCTGGTGGGCGTGCGGGAGCAGATCGGTCGCGCCCATGAAGATGAAGAACCCCGCGTAGACCGCGAGCAACGAGCCGAGGTGCGCCTCGGAGATCGACAGCGTCGACCCGACGATTGCGCCGATGAGGGGCGCGGCGGCGTCGACTGCCAGCCAGCGGATCGCACGGGTGCGGTCGCCGGACTGCCGCAGCACGAAGCCGACGGTGTTCAGCCCATCGGCGAAGTCGTGTGCGAGCACGGCGATGAAGACGAGGAGCCCGGTCTCGGTCGAGAGCCCGAACGCCAGCCCGATGCCGAGGCCGTCGATGAAGCTGTGCACCGACAGGCCGGCCGCGCCCAGGGCGCCCACCTGCGCGTGCGCGTGGATCTGGTCCGCATCGTCTCGGTGGTGGAGGACGAGCGCGCGCTCGGCCAGGAAGAAGAACACGAAGCCGCCTCCGACGAGCAATCCGACGCGTTGCGGGTCGCCGACCGCCTCGATCGCCTCCGGCAGGACGTGGAAGAGCGC
>JAWVCV010000141.1:0-3407 GCA_033858115.1 Gaiellaceae bacterium | reverse complement strand
GCCGACGAGGAGGAGCTGCCCGAGGTCTTCGAGGACGCCGAGGAGGACCTGGCGCCGAGGCCGCCGGTGGTGACGATCATGGGCCACGTCGACCACGGCAAGACGACGCTGCTCGACGCGATCCGCGAGGCCGCCGTCGTCGAGACCGAGGCCGGCGGCATCACCCAGCACATCGGCGCCTACCAGGCCGAGGTCGACGGTCGCAAGATCACCTTCCTCGACACGCCGGGCCACGAGGCGTTCACCGCCATGCGCGCCCGCGGCGCGAAGGTGACGGACATCGCCGTTCTCGTCGTCGCGGCCGACGACAGCGTCATGCCGCAGACAAAGGAATCGATCTCGCACGCCCGCGCCGCGGGCGTTCCGATCGTCGTGGCGGTCAACAAGATGGACATGCCCGACGCGAACCCGGACCGCGTCAAGGCCGACCTCGCCGCCGAGGGCTTGCAGCCCGAGGACTGGGGCGGCACGGTCCAGTTCTCGAACGTCTCCGCGAAGCAGAGGACCAATCTCGACGACCTGCTCGAGAAGGTGCTCCTCGTCGCCGACGCCGAGCTCGAGCTGACCGCGAACCCGAACGCCGAGGCTTCGGGCCCGATCATCGAGTCGCGACTCGACGTCGGCCGAGGCCCCGTCGCCACCATGCTCGTCCACCGCGGCACCCTCCGCGTCGGCGATGCAATCGTCGCAGGCGACGCGCACGGCAAGGTTCGCGCGCTCTACGACTACCGCGGCGAGAAGGTGAAGGAGGCGCGCCCGGGGACGCCGGTCGAGATCCTCGGTTTCGACGTGCCGCCGCCCGCCGGTGAGCTGGCGCGCGTCGTCGAGAACGAGCGCGACGCCAGGCAACTGGCGCAGCGCCGCGGACAACGTCTCCGCACCGAGCAGCAGGCGCAGCGCTCGAAGGGCGGCGTCTCGCTCGAGACGCTCTTCTCACAGCTGCAGGAGGGCGCCGTCCAGGACCTCAACCTGATCCTCAAGGGCGACGTCGGCGGCTCGGTCGAGGCAGCCGTCTCGGAGCTGGCGAAGATCGAGCACCCGGAGGTGCGCGTCAACGTCATCCACCAGGGCGTCGGCCCGATCACGGAGGGCGACATCATGCTCGCCGCCACGTCGCACGCGCTTGTCGTCGGCTTCAATGTCCGCCCGAACGCGGAGGCGCGAGCGCTCGCCGAGCGGGAGGGCGTCGACATCCGCACGTATCGCGTCATCTACCAGCTGACCGAGGACATCGAGCAGGCGCTCGTCGGCATGCTCTCGGCCGTCCAGACCGAGGAGATCATCGGCGAGGCCGAGGTGCGCGCGCTCTTCAAGGTCTCGCGGCTGGGCACGATCGCCGGCTGCATGGTCACCTCCGGCGTCGTCCGGCGCAACTCGCAGGTGCGCGTCGTCCGCGACGGCACCGTGATCTACGACACGACCATCTCGCAGCTGAAGCGGTTCAAGGAGGATGCGCGCGAGGTCGCCGAGGGCTTCGAGTGCGGCATCCTGCTCGACAGCTTCAACGACGAGAAGGAAGGCGACATCCTCGAGGCTTACGAGACCCGCCAGGTCGAGCGCACGTCGCTGGACGAGCCTGCCGGCGCCCCCGCCGCGACGCCATCGCCCTAGACGACGAGATCGGGCAGTAGCTCGGCAGAGCTGACGACGCAGTTACGGCCGCGAGCTTTTGCCGCGTAGAGCGCCCGGTCGGCGATGCGGATGAGCATCTCGCCGTCCGGCGCGTCCTGCGGGAAAGAGGCGATGCCGAAGCTGGCGGTGATCGGCCGGTCGACCCCTGGAACGGCGATCCTGCTCACCTCGCTGCGGAGCTTCTCGGCGACGTCGACCGCGCCTTCGAGCGCGGTGTCGGGCAGGAGAATCAGGAACTCCTCGCCGCCATAGCGACCTGCGAGATCACTCTCGCGGATGGACGAGCGCAGGGCGGCGCTCGCGGCGGCCAGCGCCTGGTCGCCCTTGTCGTGGCCGTAGACGTCGTTGATCTGCTTGAAGTGGTCGAGGTCGCAGAGGATGGCCGAGAGCGGCCCGGCTGAACGGGAGGCCTGCGCGACCATGCGGACGAGGTTGTCGCGGAGCGCCCGCGAGTTGGGCAGGCCGGTGAGCGCGTCGGTGGCCGCGCGGATCTCGGCCAGGGCGAGGTTACGCAGGTTCGCGAGTACGGGCGCCGCCTGACCCACGGACTCGTCTATCCGATCCCTCTGCGCCGGGGAGAGCGGCAAATCGTGAGTCACCAGCACTGAGCCGATCACCTCACCGCCCACGAGCGACGGCACGCAGGTGGTGCGATCGTGTGTGGCGCAGAGCTCGCACGCGAGCAACGGTTCGTCGGCACGCGACTGGCTGTGGGTCTTGCCCAGCCGTACCGCAAGGCAGGAGCTCGGCTGTGAGTCCATCAGCTTCTCCGCCAGGGAGCACGAGTCCTCGACGGACGTGGCCGCCTCGAGCCGGTTCTGGCTGTTGTTGCGGTTCAGCACCACGATCCGCGATCGCGGTACGCATCGCTCGAGGTGCCGCTTGACGAGCACGTGCGCCTCGGATTCGCTCTGCGTCACCTGCAGGGTCTCCGTGAACTCGCGCTGGGACGCGTGGTACCGCTGCTCAGCAGCCTGGCGATCACGTTCGCGCCTGCGCAGCCGGGTCATCAGGATTCCGGCCGCAGCGGCGAACGCACCGCTCAGCAGCGCGATCAGAAGCACCGAGCGCCGAACCGAGGCGGCATGGGCGCGATCGCTTTCGCGTGAGATCGCGTCGACGAGCTCGTCGTTCGCGCCCCGCAAGCGCTGGATCAGGTCGCCCCGGATCGCTGTCGACTCCAGCGTGAGCGGCCGCCCGGTGCCAATCCTGTCGATCGCGTCGCTTGCCAGTGCCGCCCAACGAGCGGCGAGTCGCTCCTGATCCCGGATGGCCTTCCGCTCCTCCACACCGCCCTCGACCGCGTAAGACCGGGCTATGCCGATTGCGTCGGCGAGCGAGGTCGAGGTTTCGTCGTAGGACTCGAGGAAGCTCCGGCGGGAGGTCTGCGCATATCCACGCAGCGCGCTCTCGCGCGAGACCGCGGAGGAGACCATCGCGTGCGCGGCGTTGAGCTCGGCGAACTCTCGGGTCGCCAGCCCCCGCTCGCGAGCTGAGCTGATCCAGACGACGCCGGAGACGGAGGCGACGAAGATCGCAAGGACACCGATGAAGCGGAGAGCGTTTCCCACGGTTGACCCTGTATTCGACCGACGGTTGACGGGCTTGAGGTTGAATGAGGACATGGGGAGCGGCTGGATCGGCATCCTCTCGGCCGAGTTGCACTTTCCGGAGTCACACTCCCTGAAGGAGAAGCGCATGTACGTGCGCTCGGCGAAGGAGCAGCTGCGCAACCGCTTCGGCGCAGCGGTCGCCGAGGTCGACCATCACGACGT
>JAWVCV010000140.1:0-21116 GCA_033858115.1 Gaiellaceae bacterium | reverse complement strand
GCTTCGGCGTCGGGCCCGCCTGGATCTCGTTCGGCCGCACGCCCCAGGTCGGGATCCGCATCCGTTGTCCTGAAGAGGCCGACCTCGACTGCATGACTGCGTCCGCCGACGTTGCCACGACCGGCCGGCTCGGCCTGGTCGAGGTAAAGACGGCTTCGGGCGACGTCGCCGCGGAGGACGTCGCCGGGCTCCGCGTCCAGTCCGCGAGCGGCGACGTCCGGGCCTCGACGGTCGACGGCGAAGCGCGGCTTCAGACCGTCTCGGGTGACGTCCGCCTGGGCACCGTGACAGGTCCCGTCTCGGCGACGCTCGTCTCGGGCGACTTCGCGCTCGACGACGCCCGGACCGACTTGTCCGCCAAGACCGTCTCGGGCGACCAGCGCGTCGGCGCCGTTCGTGAAGGGCAGATCAAGCTTCAGTCGGTCTCCGGCGACGTGCGCGTCGGCATTCGCCCTGGCACTCGCCTGCGCATCGACGCGAACTCGACGAGCGGCGACGTCAGCTCCGAGCTCGACGTGAAGGATGCACCGTCGGAGACGCCGAGCACCCGTGAGGCGCACCTCGAGGCAAAGACCGTCAGCGGCGACATCGAGATCACCCGGGCCGCGCCCGTCTCGGCCTGAGATGAGGCGCCCCGGCGGTCTTTGGCTGCACCGGGACTTTCGCGCGCTCTGGGGCGCGGAGACGATCAGCCAGTTCGGCTCGCAGGTCACCTTCCTGGCGCTGCCGCTGGTGGCGATCAGCGTCCTGCAGGAGAGCGCGTTCAGGGTCGCCCTGCTGACGACGGTCGAGTTCCTCCCCTTCCTTCTCTTCACGTTGCCGGCCGGCGTCTGGGTCGACCGGCTGCGGCGCCGGCCGATTCTCGTCCTCGGGAACCTCGGGCGCGCCGTCGCGCTCGCGACCGTGCCGGTGGCGCACTGGTTCGGCGGGCTGACGATCTGGCAGCTGTACGCGGTCGGGTTCGTCGTCGGCGTCGGCACGGTCTTCTTCGACGTCGCCTACCAGTCGTACCTGCCCGCGCTCGTCGGGCGCGAGCAGATCGTCGAGGGAAACTCGAAATTGGAGCTGAGCCGGTCGGCTGCGAACATCGGCGGCCCCGGTCTGGCGGGTGCGCTCATCTCCGCCTTGACGGCGCCTGTCGCGATCCTCGTCGACGCCGTGAGCTTCCTCGTCTCCGCGTTCCTGCTCGGCCGGATCCGGCAGCAGGAGGTGCTCCCGCCGCGGGCGGAGCGGCGGCCCCTCCGCTCCGAGCTCGTGGAAGGGCTGCGCTATGTCCTCACCCAGCCCTACCAGCGAGGGATGGTCGCGGCCGTGGCCCTGTCGAACTTCTTCGGGCAGCTCGTGTTCTCGATCCTGCTCGTCTACGCCGTCCGTGAGCTGGGGCTGTCGGCGGTGACGATCGGGATCGTGCTCGCCGTCGGGAACCTGGGAACGCTGGCGGCGGCGCTCACGGCGCGCAGGATCGGACAGCGGCTCGGCATCGGTCGGACGATCGTCATGGCCTCGTTCCTCTTCGCGCCGGGCACGTTGCTGATCGCCGCCGCGCCGAAGGAGCTCGCGATCCCGTTCATCACCGCGAGCATGCTGATCATCGGCTTCGGCGGGATCCTCTACAACGTGACTGCGATCAGCCTCATCCAGGCGCTCACGCCCGACCGCATGCTCGGCCGCGCGAATGCCTCGCGCCGGTTCGTCGTCTGGGGCGTGATCCCGTTCGGTGGCCTCGTCGGCGGCGCGCTCGCCTCGACGATCGGGCTACGGCCGACGATTGCGGTCGGTGCCGTGGGCGGTCTTCTCGCGGTCGTGCCGATCCTGCTCTCGCCGGTGCGCAAGGTCGTGACCATGCCCGAAGGCGAGGATCAGTCCTCGCCGATCGCCTCCGCCAGCAGCGCATAGGCGTAGCTCTGCCACGCGAGGTCGGGCTGCGCCCGCAGCCGTGCCAGCCCGTCGCTCACGGCCGCGAGCCCCTCCGACGCGGCGGCGAGCCGGGCGAACGAGTCCTCGAGCTGGTCGCGGGCGCTCGGATCGTCCAGGTCCTCCGCGACCGCGGTGACGGCGCGGCCGTCCAACTCGAGCTCGCGCCGCGGGTCGCCCCCGGCGGCGAGCAGCAGCTCCGCCCGGCGAACCGCCCCCCGCAGCTCGTCCGCGTCGAGCTCCACGTCCTGCCCCGCGAGCCACGCGAGCCCGAGCGACAGATTGTCGCTTGGCCCGGCTTCGAGCACCTCGAGCGCCTTGCGCATGCGGCGAAGCCTACGCCGCCGCCTGCTAACGGACTGTTAGTTGGCGGTAAGGGATCCGTCTGCCGAGCGCTCGAACCAGTCGGACCAGCCGCCGTCGTAGGAGCGGGCCTCGGCGTCGCCGACCTCGACGATGCGGTCGGCGATCCGGTCGAGGAAATAGCGGTCGTGCGAGATCACGCAGACGGTGCCGCCGAACTCCTCGAGCGCGGCCTCGAGCGCCTCGACGGAGTCGATGTCCAGATGGTTCGTCGGCTCGTCGAGGACGAGCAGATTCGGCTGCTGGAGCATCAGCAGCAGCAGCTGGAGGCGGGTGCGCTCGCCGCCCGAAAGGAGCTTGTTCGCACGACGCACCTGCTCGTAGGGGAAGAGGAACTTCATCAGCAGGGAGACTGCCTCCCCCTCCGAGCAACGGTGCGCCAGCCGCACGGTGTCGAGCGGGCTTGCCTCGAGGTCGAGGGTCTCCTGATCTTGGGCGAGGTAGCCGATCCGGATCGACGGCCCCACCCAGACCTCGCCTTCGGTCGGCGCCAGCTCGCCGACGACCGTCTTCAGGAGCACGCTCTTGCCGGCGCCGTTCGCGCCGACGAAGCCGACTCGCTCTCCGTGCACGACCGTCAGCTCGATGTCTGCGAGCACGATGTCGTCGCCGAACCGGACTCCGACGTGGCGCAGCTCGAACACGCGCTGGCCGCCCCGGACATGGGGATGCAGGCGCAGCGCGATCTTGCGCCGCTCGAGCACGGGGCGCTCGACCTTGTCCATCCGGTCGATCTGCCGCTGCTTGTTGCGCGCCTGCTTGATGTGACGCTGGTCGACGACCCGGTGCGCCCAGTCCTTGAAGCGGCGAATCGCGGCCTCGAGTCGCTCGATCTCCTTCTGCTGCGTCACGTACTGCTGCTGCCGGCGCTGCAGCTCGAGCTCCCGAGCGAGCGTGTACGCGGAGTAGTTGCCAGGCCACATCCGGATCCGGCCGCCGTCGAGCTCGGCGATCTGGCTGACGGTCTCGTCGAGCAGGTAGCGGTCGTGCGACACCGCGACGGCGGCGCCGTCGAAGGTAGCGAGCAGGCGCTCGAGCAGCGAGCGCCCGACCGCGTCGAGGTGCGCCTCGGGCTCGTCCAGCAGCAGCACGTCCGGATCCTGCGCCAGGCAGGCGGTGAGGGCGATCAGCTTCCGCTGCCCGCCGGAGAGCGCGCTCGTCGCCAGGGTCAGGTCGGCCTCCTCGATCCCGACGTCCAGCAACATCGCGCGCGCACGGCCGTCGATGCTCGGCCCGCCGGCCGCCTCCCATCGCTCCACGAGCTCCTCTTGCCTGTGCAGGACGCGCGACATCTTGTCGAGGTCGGCGGCGAGCTGGGGCGCGGCGAGCTGCTCGGCCACGCGGTGGAGCTCGCGATCGAGCTCGTCGAGGTCGGGCCGGGCTGCGCGCACGGTCTCGAGCGCGTTCCGCTCGTCGCCGAGCGGGTGTTGCGGCAGGAACGAGACGACGAGGCCGCGCCGGCGGACGGCGGTGCCAGCGTCGGGTTCCTCCAGCCCGGCGATCAGTTTGAGCATCGTCGACTTGCCGGAGCCGTTCGCGCCGACCACGCCGACACGGGCGCGCGGCTCGATCGCAAAGTCGAGCTCTTCGAGCACCGTCCGGCTGCCGTACGACTTGCGAACGGCGTTGAGGCTGACGAGAGCCACGGCTAGCTCGAGGCGCGGACGACCGACAGCACGTACTCGTCCCGGCCCTCGCGCACTGCATCGGCCAGGCGCTGCTCGCCGGAGATCCCCGTTCGCGCAGCGAGCACCTCGTAGAGCCGTTCGTCGCTCAGGCCCGCGCTGCGACCGGCCTGCACGAGCCGCGGCATCACCGCCCGGGGCTTGCCGTCGGGCCCGAACTGCCAGCCCGGGTAGAGGAAGTCGTACCCGCCGGGACGGCGAACGCCCAGCAGCTCGCCGGCGCGGCGCATGGCGTCGAGCCGGTGCGTGCCGACGCCGAGCCGCGTCGACAGCCAGGAGCCGGACAGGGATTCGTCGAGGAGCGTCACGTCCATCCGACCCGAATCATGCCGGGACGATGCGCCCGCGTCGATCCCGACCTAAGCTGGGGGTGTGGCAAGTCACTGGGAGCTGATCGCACTGGCAGTCGTCGTACTGCTCCTCTTCGGCTCGAAGCGGATCCCGGAGATCGCTCGCTCGCTCGGCCGCGGCGTCCGCGAGGTGAAGCAGACCGTCGCCGAGGTCGACCCTCGAGCAGACGTCCGCCGAGCGATGGAAGCGCCCGAGGACGAGTCGAACGCCGAGCGCTAGCCCAAGCTTGGCGAAGTGCTAACCCGGCTCTAACCGGCGCCTGGGGCACGTGCGGCAATCATTGGTGCATGGATTTCCGAGCAAGAGGAGGTACACCGATGATGAAGCGAGGCGTGATTCTCGTTGCGATGTTGTGTGGAGTGCTGGCCGCGGTGCCGGCGCTCGGGCTGACGGCGACCGCGAAGAACGGCGACGTTCGCGTCGCCGGGACGTGTACGGGGGCGAGCGCGTCGAAGCTGAAGCTCTCCGCGGAGAACGGCCGCGTCGAGGTCGAGTTCGAGGTCGACCAGAACCGCAACGGCGTCCGCTGGAACGTCGTGCTGAGGCGGAACGGAAAGCTGGTCACGCGGACTTCCGCCCTCACGAAGGCGCCGAGCGGCTCGTTCACTGCGCGCAAGCTCGTTGCGAACGGCTCGGGGCCCGATCTGATCAAGGCGACGGCGACCCGGCCCGGCGAGACCTGCACGGCGAAGGCCGCCTTCTCCGCCTGAGCAGCTGAGGCGTACCTAGCCGCGAAACGTGGGCTCTGCTTGCGCGGAGCCCACGTTTACGCGAGCCCTCAAGTTTCGCCGGCAGAAGCCGACGACGGTTTGTATGAATGCGCTCGATGTGCTTCGCGACCGGCTTCCCCACGGCGGCGAGCTGCCCGCCGACGAGTGGGCGCGCCGGCACCGCTCGCTGACCTACCTGCTCTGGGCAAGCGCCGCGATCCTCGCGGTCTTCTCCTACGCCGCGGGGTACGGACAGGCGCACATCGTGCTGCACTTCGCGGCGCTCGTACCCCTCGCCTATGCGGCCGGAAGCAGCCACTTCCCCCGCCAGGCGCGCGGTGTCGCTTGCTCCCTGGGTCTGCTCACGGCCGCCGCGCTCGGCGTCCATGCTGCGGGCGGCGTGATCGAGGCGCATTTTGCGTTCTTCATCGTCGTCGTCCTCCTGACGCTCTACGAGGACTGGGTCGTCTTCGCCCTCGCGGTCGGCTACGTGCTCGTGCATCACGGTCTGCTCGGGATGATCGACGCGAGCCAGGTCTTCCACGATCCCGACCAGTACGCCCACCCGTGGAAGTGGGCGCTGATCCACGCGCTGTTCGTCGCGGCCGCAGGCGTGGCCGGGATCATCACCTGGCGGCTGAACGAGGATGTCCGCCGGCGCATGCGCCTGACGCAGGACGAGCTGCAGCTGGCGGCGACGACCGATGCGCTCACCGGCCTCGGCAACCGGCGTCGTCTGCTCGCACATCTCGAGGACGCCATGTGCGCGCCGGAGATGACGCTCTGCCTCTTCGACCTGGACGGATTCAAGGCCTACAACGACAGCTTCGGCCACCAGGCGGGCGATGCGTTGCTCGTACGGCTCGGCCAGCGGCTGCAGGAGACGGTTGCGCCGTTCGGCGAGGCCTACAGGCTGGGCGGGGACGAGTTCTGCATCCTCGTCGCCGGGCCGGGAGCGGACCAGGTGTGCGCCACCGCCGGCGACGCGCTGACCGACCACGGCGAGGCGTTTGCCATCGACAACTCCTACGGTCGCGTCGATCTCGCACACGACGTCGAGAACGCCGATCAAGCGCTGCTACTGGCCGACCGGCGCATGTATCAGGACAAGAACGACGGGCGGATGTCGCCCGGCCGTCAGAGCGCGAATGTGCTCTTGCGAGCGCTCGCCGAGCGAAGCCCGGAGCTGAGCCGGCACGTCGGAGGCGTGGCCGAGACTGCTGAGGCGGTGGCTCGCGAGCTCGGGGTACCGGAGGACGAGCTGCCGGCGATCCGGCAGGCCGCCGAGCTCCATGACATCGGCAAGGTCGCGATCCCCGACGCGATCCTGGGGAAGCCGGGGCCGCTCGACGAGCAGGAGTGGGCGTTCGTCCGCCGCCATACGGTGATCGCGGAGCGGATCATCTCCGCCGCACCTGCCCTCTCCTTCGTCGCCAAGCTCGTGCGCCACAGCCACGAGCGCTGGGATGGCGGCGGCTATCCGGACGGGCTCAGAAGGCACGACATCCCGCTCGGCTCCCGCATCGTGGGCGTCTGCGATGCCTTCGACGCGATGATCAGCGACCGACCCTATCGAGACGCACGCAACTTCAAGGAAGCGCTCGCAGAGCTCGCGGCCTGCGCCGGCTCCCAGTTCGATCCCGAAGTCGTGGCCGCGTTCGTCAGGGTCGTCTGGAGCTACGACGCACCGCGGAGCGACGACTCCCGCGTCGCCATCCAGGTCTGAGGCGGCTGTCCGGCACGAGCTTGACGTGCCAGCCACGAGTCGGAAGGATCCAGCCGTGGCGGTCGCGATCGAGGGCGAGCGTGAGGCGTTCCAGAGGCTGGTGGCCGAGACCGCCTGGCGGCCGCGGTCGGCCGACGCCCTGCGGGGCGAGTTGCAGAGGCAGCTCGCCTTCCAGAGTCGCCCGAGCGAGGAGGGGCTCGACCAGCTCGCCGCGCTGCTGGCGCGCTGGCTCGGCGGCGAGCGCGACCTGGGCGGCGTGGCGCAGCTGGCGGAGGCCCATCCGGGCCAGCCGCTGGTTCACTTCTACGGGTTTGCGATGCGCCGCGAGGCGGGCGACGCCGAGGCGGCCTCCACGAGTCTGGCCGCGCTGCTCGAGCTCGACCCTGAGGACCCGCACGCCGCTCAGCTTGCCGCTCACCTTGCCGGCGCCGCCGCCGTCGGCGTGAGTGAGGAGGTGCGGCTCTCGAACATCGCCAGGCTCGCCAGCACGGCGATCCTGCGCAACCCCTACCAGCTCGCGACCGGGGCGATCTTCGAGGCGATCCGGGACCTGGAAGTTGCACGAGTGCTCGACGTCGGCGTTGGCTCGGGGGCCCAGCTCGCGGAGCTCCTGGCCTTGCTTCGTGCCCATGACCATCGAGTGCGCCGCCTCGAGCTCGTCGGGCTGGACTTCATGGACGAGTTCCTCGAGCGGGCAGGGGAGCGGATCGCGGACGCTGGCGCGCCGGAGGCTACCGAGGTCGTGTACATCCCGGTGCGTGGCCGGATCGAGGAGCTCGACGAGTCGCACGTCCGTGAGATTGGCGGCGCCGAGGGCCTCGACGCGGCCAACGCGACGATCGCACTGCACGAGGTCCCCGGCGAGCGCAAGCTGGCGGCGCTGCGCAACCTGCGCCGCGTCGCACCGCGGCACCTCGTGATCGCCGAGTGGAACTACTGCCTGGAGAACACGCTGCCCGAGACGAGCGTCGAGTTCCTGCTGAATGTCCGAAGCGCATCGGCGGGTTTCGTCGCGGCGCTCACGGAGCGCTTTCCGCATGACGAGGCTCGAGGCGTGGTGCGCGACTGGCTGTCACAGGGCGGCGGCCAGATCGTCTGCCCAGCCGAAGCGCGCCAGGAGTGCTTTCTTCACGTCGCATCCTGGCGGGCGTTGCTGAAGCAGTCCGGTTTCCGCGCCGCGCCGGTCGAGGAGCAATGGCTCTCGTATGCCGAGTACGGCGACAGCGCGCGGGTCGAGGACGGCGGGACGTGGATTGCCACCAGCGGTCGTGGAGGCTGGCCGCCGATCGCTCTTCTCCACGCCGTCCCGGCCTGAATCTGACGAGCCAACCCGCGAAGCGGCCCCTTCAGGGGTCTTCGCGCGTCAGGAATCTGCTTCCGCAGATTCCTGACCTGCGCCAACAATGGAGCGTGCCGGGATCGAACCGGCGACCTCCGCCTTGCAAAGGCGGCGCTCTCCCAGCTGAGCTAACGCCCCAAACGGGGACTCAGTGTAGAGGCTCGTCCGGCGACCGGCCGCCCCGGAGGCCGCGCTCCTGGAGGGCGCGCAGCCCGGCGCTGAACGTCTGCGTCTCCTCGCTGCGGGGAGCCCCTTGCTCGAGCCGGCGGATCCTGGCCTCGAGCGTCTCCAGGTCTCTGTCTGCGGGCGCTTCCTTCGCGTCGAGCGCGCGCTCTCGGGCGGCGAGCGCCTCCTCACGTTCGCTCAGGGCGTCGCTGCGCGCGGCGAGCTCGGCACGCGTGCGGGCGAACGCCTGCTGCGCTTCGCGCAGCTCTGCGCGCTGGGCCTCGATTCGGTCGAGCTCCGCCGAGGAGGGCGCCGGCTCCGGCCTGGGCTCGGCGGCCTGGGTCGCCAGTGCCGCCTCCCGTGCGTCGAGCTCGGCGGCCCGTGCGTCCAGCGCTGCTTCTCGGGCCTCGAGCTCGTCTGCTTCCCGTGCCGGTGGCGGCGGCGGTGCCGGCTCGCGCTTCATGTCGCGCGCCTGCTTGGCTTCGGAGAGCCGCGCGCGAGCTGCGCCGAGCCGGGAGCCTCGCTCCTCGGCCGTGGCCAGCTTCTGCTCGCGCTTCTCGACCCGGGCGAGCGCGCGGGCGAGCTCCCGCTCGCGCTGCTGGACGTCGGCGACGCGCTCCGAGAGCGTCCGCTTCAGCGTCGCCAGCTCGGTTGCAGCATCGGCGCGCTGCCGGCGCAGGGCCTCACGCTCCGACTCGATGTCGGAGGGCTCGTCGCCACGGTCTCGCAAGCCTTTCAGGCCCATCTGGGCCCGATCGTACTCGTGCTAGGCGGCGCGCTCCAGCCGCTCTTCCTGGCGGGCCCGGCGCACGATCTCGTCGCGCTCGCCGAAGCGGATGCGGGCCCGCTCGGCGCGGTGCTCGTCCCAGAGCGTGACCAGCTGCTCGTCGATGTGCTTGATCTCGTCGATGACCGCCTGCTGGCGGCCCTGGGACAGGGTCTGCCACAGCTCCGTCCGCACGGCGCTCAGGCGCTCGATCTCAGCGTGAATTTCAGGAATCGTTCTCATGCTCTTGAAAACGATCTTGCGGGCCGCCTGATTCCAGGACGGACGAGGCTGAACAGAATCTCAACATTTGCCTATTCGTAGCCGAGCTCGGAGATGCGTCCCTCCTCGAAGCCGAAGTAATGCGCGAGCTCGTGCAGGACGGTGATCCTGATCTGGTCCTCGAGCTCGGCCGGATCGGGAAAGTCCTCCTCGAGCGGCCCCCGGTAGATCGAGATCTTCGCCGGCATGTACTCCGGCTGGTCGAACAGCCCGTAGAGATCGGGCTCGTCGGGGTTCTCCGCCTCGATCACGACGGCCACGTTTTCGAGCGCCTGCGCGAGTTGCGGCGGGAGCGAGTCGAGCGCCGCGCGGACGTGCTCCTCGAACGTCATCTCAGTATGCCGGCGCGAGCGGCCGTCGGCGCTGAAGCAGCTTGGCCGCCAGCATGCCGAAGACGAAGCCTCCGATATGCGCGAAGAACGCGACGCCTCCGCCCGCCTGGGGCGCCGCGAGCGAGGCGCTGCCGTCGACGAGCTGGAACAGGAACCAGATCCCGAGGAAGACGACCGCCGGAATCTCGCGGAGCACGAAGAAGATGACGGTCAGCACCATCGCGCGCGGCAGGAGCACGAGATAGGCGCCGAGGACGGCGGAGACCGCGCCGCTCGCGCCGACGTTCGGGATCGCAGCCTGGAGGTCGGTGGCGAACGCGAGCGTGATGACTGTCTGCGTCGCGGTCGCCACGAGCCCGCCGGCGAGATAGAAGAGCAGGAAGCGGACCTTGCCGAGCGCGTCCTCGACGTTGTTGCCGAAGATCCAGAGGAAGAGCATGTTGCCGAGCAGATGCGCCCAGCTGCCGTGCATGAACATCGAGGTGATCGCGGTCACGGGCCAGTCCTGGCCGACCGTGGGGCAGGTGTTGACGACCTCGCACGGCTGGTACGCGAGCTCGACGATGGATTCGTCGAGGTTGGGGAGCTGGTACAGCACCCAGACGAGGACGTTCGCAGCGATCAGCGCAACGGTGACGAGCGGAAACGACCGCGTCGGCACGTTGTCGCGCAACGGCAGCACGGGCCGATGCTACCCCGCCGCGTTAGAGTCGAGACATGGCCGCTTTCCCGGACGGGCTGAATGAGCAGGTGGGGCACGAGTTCGCCGCCTCGCAGCAGTACATCGCCATCGCCGTCCACTACGACGCCGTGACGCTGCCGCGCCTTGCCGCGCACTTCTACCGGCAGGCGGTCGAGGAGCGAAATCACGCGCTGATGATCGTCCAGTACCTGCTCGACGCCGACGAGCCGGTGCAGATCCCCGGCGTCGAGGCGCCCAGGACATCGTTCGCAGACGTCGTCGAGCCCGTCCGCCTCGCGCTCGAGCAGGAGCGCCGCGTCACCGACCAGATCTCGGCGCTCGTCCAGCTCGCGCGCTCGGAGGGCGACCTCGTCGGCGAGCAGTTCCTGCACTGGTTCCTGCAGGAGCAGCGGGAGGAGGTGTCGTCCATGTCGGCGCTCCTCACGGTGGTCGAGCGCTCCCGCGAGAACGTGATGCTGATCGAGGACTACCTCGCCCGCGAGTCGGGCGGCGAGTCCGAGCTGGAGGCCGGCGCCCCGCCGGCCGCCGGCGGCGCCCTCTAGGCCGTCGTCGGGATCGTGGCTCGGACCTGCTCCGCGATCGCTTCCATCTCGACCGGGGCGCCCGTCACGTCCTTCAGGAGCTCATCTGCGTTCGGCTTCTGCCCGAGCGACCAGAGCTCGGTCAGGAGCGAGCCGGCCTCGCGGCGCCGGAACCAGTCGGTGCCGAACTCCTCGCGCAGGAACGTCGTCATCTGGGCCGCAAACGCCCAGGCGCGCAGGTAGGAGGTGACGTAGTAGCCGGTGTCGATGTCGGTGAGGTAGTCCGTCGGGCTGGGCTCGATCTTGAGCGCGTCGCCAAGTAGCTCGACGTAGCGGCCCCGCATCTGCGTCGGGTCGCTCGCCGCGTGGAACTCGATCTCGTAGAGGAGCTTGGCGCAGTAGCGGCGGACGTAGAAGAGGAGCTGGACGGCGCCCTCGGCCGCGAACTGCTCCGGACGCGGGAAGTCGAGCATGCCGGAGAGCCAGGCCCGGTCGTCGATCAGGTGGTCGAAGAGCATCGCCCACCCTTCCGTGACGGCATTGTCGCCGAGCCGCTTCTCCTCCAGCTTCAGGGACGGTGAGGTGAACGCGAAGTGCTCGGTGTGACCGGCCTCGTGGAAGAGCGCATACCAGTCATCCGGGCCGCCCTGCGGCTGGATCACGAGCATGATCTTGTCCGGCACCTCGATCGGGGCGCAGAACGCGCGCGGGCTCTTCGTCGGCCGTTCCTCGACGTCGAGGTGCACGTTCGACTGCGCATCGAGGTCGATCCCGAGGTTGGAGAGCGTCCCCCGCAGCGCCGGCAGCATCCGGTCCGCCGGGAACGCCGGGTCCCAGCTCGACCCGCGGAAGAACCGGCGCACGTCGTACCGCTCGGCCTCCGCCAGCCCGACGCCCACACGCTCCCGAAGGGCTCGGTCCATCGAGTCCTCGTAGAGGCGCTCGGTGGAGTCGAGCAGGGCGCGGCATTGAGCCGCGAGACCTTCGAGGTCGTAGCCGAAGCGGTCGCGGTAGAGGTGGAAGTAGGTCGGTGCCTCGAGCTCGGGCACGGCTCGCTGGATCGTCTCGACGGCGTCGAGGTGCAGCGGGTTCAGGTGCTCTTCGGTAAGCGCGTTTCGCGCCTCCTCGAGCCGGGCGCGAGTGTCCCGGTCGGCGGTGTTCGCGATCGTCGGCGGCAGCATCCGGTAGCCGACCTTCCCACCCTCGTGCGGCGTCTCGAGCGTCGCCTCCAACTCCGCGATCTTCTCGGCGTGCTCGCGCGTCAGCTCGCCGAGATAGCCCTCGCAGCCGAAGCGGAAGAGCTCCAGGTTCTCACGTCCGGTGACCGACTGGCCGAGCCGCTTGACGGACGGCAGATCGATCAGGTCGGCGTGGCGCTCGTAGATCTCGCGCAACTCGAAGTCGGGCTTCAGCCCGGCGTAGTGGAGGTAGTACTCCTCGTCCAGCTCGGCGATGAACCGGTCTGCGCCGGTGCGATAGCCGTCGAGCTCCCGGTCGGAAAACGCCTCTGCGCTCACGCCGCCTAGGATACGCGCCGTGCAGGAGTTCCGAGTCAACACGGCGCGGCGCAGCCAGCTCGTCGACGTCACGGAGCAGGTGCAGGCGGCGCTCGGAGAGCTGAACGGCGCGTCGGCCGTGCTCGTCTACGTCCCCCACACGACCGCCGGGATCACCATCAACGAGCACGCCGATCCGGCGGTGGCGCGGGACTTCGAGGCCGCACTCGAGCGGATCGTCTCCGAGGACTGGCCCTGGCAGCACATCGAGGAGGGCGAGGAGAACGCGCCCACCCATATCCGGGCCGCGTTCATGGGCTCCGACGTGCTCGTCCCCGTGCGCGACGGCCGGCTCGCGCTCGGCACCTGGCAGGGAATCTTCCTGTGCGAGTTCGACGGTCCCCGGGAGCGCTCCGTCTACGTGACCGCGCTCTCTTGATCGAGGTCGAAGGGCTCAGCAAGCGGTTCGGCAAGACGCAAGCCGTCGCTGGGCTGAGCTTCCGCGTCGAGCCCGGAAGCGTCACCGGCTTTCTGGGGCCGAACGGCGCGGGCAAGTCGACGACGTTGCGCTCGGTCCTCGGGCTCGTCCACCCGGACGCAGGCAGCGCGACCGTCCTCGGCGTTCCCTATCGCCGGCTCGACCGCCCCTTCCACCGGGTCGGCGCGGTGCTCGAGGCGAGCGAGGTGCATCCGGGCCGCTCAGGGCGGAACCATCTCCGGGTACTCGCGGCCGCGGCAGGGCTACCACGCTCGCGGGTGGAGGAGGTGCTGGCGCTCGTCGAGCTGAGTGGGAGCGCCAAGCGCCGCGTCAAGGGGTATTCGCTCGGGATGCGCCAGCGCCTCGGGCTTGCTGCAGCGGTTCTCGGCGATCCCGAGGTGCTCGTGCTCGATGAGCCCGCGAACGGGCTCGATCCGGCCGGGATCAGATGGCTGCGCGACTTCCTCCGCTCTCTCGCGGCCGAGGGCCGCACGATCCTCGTGTCCAGTCACGTGCTCTCCGAGGTCGCCCAGACCGCGGATCGCGTCGTGATCATCCACCGCGGCCGGCTGATCAAGCAGGCCTCCGTCGCCGAGGTGCTCGCCGGCGCCGAGGGAGCCACCCGCGTGCGCACGCCCGACGCGCAGCGGCTACGCGAGCTGCTCGCGGCCGCCGGCGCATCGGTCACCGAGGTCGGCGAAGGCGTGCTCGCGGTCGACCTGAAGCCGGAGCGCGTGGGCGAGCTCGCAGCCGCGAACGCGATCGTGCTCCACGAGCTGACCGTCGAGCAGGCGACGCTCGAGGAGGTCTTCCTCGAGCTCACCGGCGGGGAGACGACGGAGTGAGCGCGCTCGTCCGGTCCGAGCTGCTGAAGATCCGCACCACGCGCGGCTGGTACGCGTATCTCACCGTCGTCGTACTGCTCGTCGGCGTTGCGGTCGCCGGCGACATCGGCTCCTCCCCCGACGCCGAGCGGAGCCTGCTCGAGTTCCAGCTCGGTCTCGTCGACTCCGCCGGGTTCGCCGCGCTGCTCTCGATCATCCTCGGGATCACGATCGTGACGACCGAGTTTCGTCACGGCACGATCACCCCGACCTTCCTCGTGGAGCCACAGCGGGAGCGGGTGGTCGCAGCCAAGGCGGCCGCGGTGAGCCTCGTCGCGGCCCTCTTCGCCCTGCTCGCGCTCGTCGTCGCGGCCGCCGTCGCTCTCACCTGGCTCTCGATCATCGGAGCGGACCTCCACCTCGGTGACCCCGAGATCGGGAAGCGGGCCGCGCAGGCGGTCCTCCTCGGCATCTTGTGGGGGCTGCTGGGCCTCGCCATCGGCGCCCTCGTCCACAGCCAGGTCGCCGCCCTCGTCGGCACGCTGATCTGGATCTTCCTCGGCGAGACGCTGCTGCTCGGCTTCTTCGGCCTGCTCGACCTCGACGGGGCGCGGGCGTACCTGCCCTTCCAGGCGCTGGACGGCGCCGACGGTACCGGGGGCGCAGATCTCCTCTCGTACTGGCCGGCAGTCGGGGTCTCGCTCGGCTGGATCGCGCTGCTCGGCGCCGCCGGCATCGTGCGCACTCAACGCCGCGACATCACCTAACACGTACCCTCGGACGATGGCCGCGCCCGTGCGCAAAGACGAGGAGGTCGAGCTCCAGGTCGACTCACTCGCCTACGGCGGGAACGGGGTCGCGCGCCTGAACGGGTTCGTCGTCTTCGTCCGGCGCGGGCTGCCGGGCGACCGCGTGCGCGCGCGCGTGACCAAGGTGAAGCGCGGGTTCGCCGAGGCGCTGGCGATCGAGGTCGTCGAGCCGTCGCCACATCGCGTCGAGGCGCCGTGCGCGCACTATCCCGCCTGTGGCGGCTGCCGGTTCCAGGATCTCGACTATGCCGTCCAGGCCCAGGCGAAGGAGGACCAGGTTCGGGATGCGCTCAAGCGGATCGGCGGCATCCCGGAGCCGCCGGTCGAGCCGATCCTTCCTGCCGCGTCGCCGTTCTTCTACCGCAACAAGATGGAGTACTCGTTCACGCAGACGCCCTCCGGCCCTGGACTCGGGCTCCACAAGGCGGGCCGGTGGGACGAGGTGCTCGAGATCGAGAAATGCTGGATCACGACCGACCTCGGCAACGCGATCCGGAATGCCGTCCGCGACTGGGCGCGCGAAGAAGGGCTCGTCGCCTATGACCAGGCCGAGCAGACCGGCTATCTGCGCCACCTCGTCGTCCGCGAAGGGCGCAACACCGGCCAGGTCCTCGTCATGCTCGTGACCGCGCCCGGGGAGAAGTTCGAGCGGGGCTACTTCGTCGAGGTCCTCACCCGCTTCCCCGAGGTGCGGTCGATCCACTGGGCCGTCAACGACCAGCCCTCGGAGGTGACGAACCTGCCCTCGACGGTCCTGTGGGGGGAGGACGCGATCGAGGAGGAGCTGCTCGGGCTGCGCTTCCGCATTCGGCCGAACGCATTCCTGCAGACGAACACGGAGATGGCCGCGAAGCTCTACGAGATCGCGATCGACTACGCCGGGCTGACGGGGAGCGAGACCGTCTACGACCTCTACTGCGGCACCGGCACGATCGGCCTCGCGCTGGCGCGGAACGCGCTCTCGGTCTGGGGCGTCGACATCTCCGAGGAGTCGATCGCGTGCGCGCTCGAGAACCTCGACCTCAACGGCATCGGCAATGCCGCGTTCTTCGCCGGCAACGTGGGGCAGGTGCTCGAGGAGCTCACCGAGCGCGCCGGCCCGGCGGATGTCGCCGTCGTCGACCCGCCGCGCGCGGGGCTGGCCGGCAGGGCGCTGAAGCGGACGGGCGAGCTCGGCGCGCCCCGCCTCGTCTACGTCTCGTGCAACCCGACCACGCTCGCGTCCGACGTGAAGGTGCTCTGCAGCGAGTACGGCTACGAGCTCGTGCGCGTGAAGCCGGTGGACATGTTCCCGCACACGCCCCACGTCGAGACGGTGTCACTGCTCACGAAAACCGCTTAGCCCGCACCTCTCGCCAGAGCAGGTCGGCGTTCGGAAGCACGAAGCCGAGGCAGATCGCCGGCAGGGCGGGGAGGCCGTCGACGTCGGTGGTCGCGGTGAGGATCAGCGTCGCACCGAGGAGAGCGGTCATGGAGATCCACGTCCAGGCGACCCGTAGCCGCCAGCGGTCGGCGGCGCCGAGAAAGAGGGCGAAGAAGAGGATGTCCGGCGGGCCGAGGTTCGCGGTGGCGCGCTCGCCGGGGACGCGGAAGGCGATCGACAGGTCTTCGAACAGGCCGGGCTGCTCCGAGACGACGTAGTCGGTCGGGCCGCGCCAGACGGAGATCGCATCGACCCACGGGATGATCACGGCGATGAGCGCTGCCCAGGCAACGGTTTCGAAGTAGGAGAGGAACCAGAAGCCGAGCGCGACGAGCGTGAAGAGCTTGGCCAGGTTGAAGATGACGTCGAGCTCGGCCAGGCGCAGCGCGAAGGCGAGCACGCCGAGGGCGAGGCCGACAGGCAGCAGGCCGCGGGCGCGCCGGAGCGGCAGCGCCAGCCACACGAGCGCCAGGGCGGCCGGGAAGAGGACGAGCGAGACGAAGAGGACGTCCGGCCACAGGCCCGCGTCCCAGAGCCGGCCCGCGCCGGCGCTGTACGCCGCGAAGCCGGCCGTGAGGCCCGCGAAGGCGAGTGCCCGTGGCCGCTCTAGTAGGGCGGGAGCTCCGCGTACCACGAGCCGACAGCTTTGAAGGCGTTCCAGAAGGCGGTCTTCGCAGGCGCCTCGTCGAGCGCAGCGTCGATGTCCGGCACGACGAGAGCCTCGATCGTGCCGGTGAAGCGCTGCAGCTCTTTGCCCGCCGGATCGAGCGGATCCGCTAGCGGGAAGGAGAGCCCGTTCACGAACTCCACGGTCTGCTCCCCCATCGCCACGAGCAGCTTCGGCTGGACGATGTGGACCTCGCGCGCCAGCCACGGCTTGGCGTCCTCCGGATCCTGGCCGACGAGCTTGAGGCAGTTCGTGCCGTAGACCGCCATCGGGTCGACGCGCAGGCGCTGGAGCGACTTGAGCAGCGCCTGGCCCGCACGGCCGTAGAACGCCACGCCCTCCTGCACCTCCGAGGCCTTCGGCTCGTACTTGAGGAGGAAGACGTCGGCCAGTGGGTGCCCGGAGCCGAGCACGGGCACGTGCTGCTCGTCACCTGCGTGGCCGATCTCGTCGCCGAGCTCGTTGATCTCGGAGATCGCCTTCTGCAGGTAACGCTGGTAGATCTCGTCGGTGGGCACCGCACTCACGCGCGCCCCTCGCCGGCGCCGGCTCCCAGCACCCGGCTCTCCGCGGCCGTACTCCACGCACTGTCCCCTCCGGCCGGGCACTGCGAGCGACGCCCGACGAACGCGCGGGCGGAATGGGCTGTCAGGGGGCGTCTCACGGCGGTCCTGTCTCGGTTCTCGCCTAGCGCACCTTTTCCTTGACCTGGGCCACCCACTTCAGGCTCTGGAGGTAGGCGAGCGACTTCGGATTGCGCAGCACCTCGGCCGTCCGCAGGGAGAGCATGAACTCCTCCGGGCCCGCAAACGCACGCATGCGGAGTGCGCCCGTGCCCACTCCCTGGAGTACGTGTGCGTCAGACCCCGCTCCCGCGGGGAGTCCATACTTGCGTGCGAAGCGGAGCGCCTCGTCGTTGTAGCCCTCGAAGAGCAGGCGCGCGTTGTAGACCTCCAGCACGTCGATCTCGTGCAGGTGTCGATGCAGCGTCGCCGGGAACGGGATCGCGTGCATCCGGTCGAATGGATGAGGCAGGTAGACGATGCCCTCCTGCTCGCGGATCGCGGCGACCGTCTCGGCGAAGGACAGGCCACGCGGGATCTCCTCGCGCAGGAAGAGCCCGATCACCTCACCCTGGTCGTCGGTCTTGACCTCCTCGCCCGGGATCACGATCAGGTCGCGGCCGCGCGCGCGCTCGGTGGCCTCCTGCGCTCCGCCGAAGACGTTGTGGTCGGTGATCGCGATCGCGCCGAGCCCCTCGGCCTCCGCATGGTCGAGCAGGTCGTCCACCTCGATCGAGCAGTCGTGCGACCAGGAGGTGTGCATGTGCAGGTCGGCGACGATCCAGGGCCGGTCGGCCAGCGGATCGGCGTCGCGACGGCGTGGGCGGCGTCTGCCGCCAAGGCTCCGGTAGACCTCATCAAGCTCGGCGGCGACGGCCGCGAAGCCCTGGGACTCGGCTGCCGCGCGCGCCTCACGTCCCCGTCGCTCGCGCAGGGTCGCGTCCTCGACGAGGCGCGCGACGGCCGCGGCGGCGAGCTCCGGCTGCTCGAGGACCCCTGGCGGGTCGGCGAGCACGGCCCCGGCGGCCAGCGCCTCCAGCCGGAGTCGGGCCGAGCCGGTGGGGGCCGGCACGAGGATCGCCGCCTCCCCGAGCACGGCGGCGCGCGCGGCCGGCCTCCGGCCGGAACGAACGCGGACGCGGTCGCGCAGCGCGTGTGGGATGCCCGGTCGCGTCGCAAGCGGTTTCGTCCGGAGCAGCACGGCGTCCCAGCCGGGCAGCTCGCGCAGCGAGCGCAGCGCGGCGCGCGCGACGGGAAGCGATCCGGAGTGGAGCTCGATCGCCACGAGCTTCCGCTTCGGCGCCGGCGCGAAGAGCTCCGTGTCGACGCCGACCGAGATGATCCGGTAATCGCCCGGGAAGCGCGCCCGGGCGGCGGCCGCGGTCGTCTCGGAGGTCGCGATCAGCGCGTCGAGGCGGCCGAGGAGCTTCTCTCGCAGCGCCCGTCGCGGCGGGTACCCGAGCCGCTCCGGGGAGAAGAAGGTGGCGACCCCGAGCGCCTCGGAGTCGCGGAGCGCCAGGTACGAGAGGCTCGGGAGGCCGGGTTCGAAGCCGTGCACGACGTCGAACCGACCTTGCTCGAGCGCCACCCGCAGGTTTGCCCGCACACCGACGGGCACGCCGAGGGCCGACCGGCGCGAGACCGGTAGCGCCGCGCCGACGGCGATCACTTCGGCCTCCTCGCCCCGCGCGAGCGCCCGGCGTCCCGCGAGCAGGTCGCTGGTGCGCGACGAGGGAGCGAGCACGGTGACGGTATGGCCGAGCGCCCGCAGCTCCTTCGCGATCCCGGCCACGTGCTCGTTGACGTCGTGCGGCTGTGACCAGGCAAACGGGGTGACGAGGCAGATGCGGAGATTCACAGGCGCAGTCTAGCCGCGGCTATCGATTGACAAATCAATCAGCGATTGATTTGTCAATCAATTCGAAAAACGATTCGTTTGAAAAATGTGAATGCGGCGCACAATTGCTCGGCGCTCCACGTAGAGCGCCATTAACCTCGTCGGGAGGGACACAATGTTCAAGAGTTTGTTGCGCCGCGCGCCGCGATTGCATCCGGCGCTCGCCGGGCTTTCGCTCGTGGCGGGGGCGCTTCTTCTGGGAGCGTCCGCGCCGGCGAGCACGACCCAAGTGGTCGGTGCTCACGCAGCGACGATCGACCCCCAGCTCGTAACGCGCCTAGCGGGCAAGCCCACTGGCGGCGTGACCGCGATCGTCACGACCTGGGCACGCGGCGGCCTCGCCGAGGTCGAGAAGCTGGGTGTGGAAGGCACCAAGCTGAAGACCCTGCCCATGATCATCACGTCGGCGCTGACCCAGAAGCAACTCGACGCCCTCAGCGCGTCGCCTGCCGTCCGCAGCGTGTACGGCCAGCGTCAGTACGAGCTCTACATGGAGGACTCGACCTGGATCACGAAGGCCAGGTACGTCTGGTCGCCGACCGCCGGCGCGCCCGGCACCCAGAAGGGCTTCGGCATCACTGGGCGGGGAGTCGAGCTCGCGCTGATCGACACTGGCTTCGACGGCCTCCACGAGGACGGCGACAACCTGATCGAATACTGCTCAGGCTTCGAGAACACCACGGCCGACCGCTTCCAGATCAGGTGCACCCCGTGGGTGGCAGCGCAGAACGTCGCGCCCGCGGGCGCGTGCGGGCTCGCCTTCCCGGGTGCTTCGAACACCGGGCCGGGGCCGATCACGGCGCCGCCGGGCTGCGCGAACAAGGCGCGCGGCGACTCGCACGACCCCGATGTCAGTCACGGCACGCACGTGGGTGGGACGATGGTCGGCACGGGCCACGCGAGCGGCGGACGCCGCTTCAACCACAGCACGATCGGCATGTCCCCCGACGCGAAGCTACGCGCCTACAAAGCAGGCTCGGCGACGCTCCTGAACACGGCGACGCTCGCGGCCTACGACGACATGACGTACAAGAAGGAGATCGGGTACTCGAACGTCGTCGCCGTGAACAACAGTTGGGGCGGCGGCGACGGGGCGGACTACGACCCGTCCGACCCGCTCTCGATTGCGGTCAAGCGAGCGTGGGACGCGGGTATCACGAGCGTCTTCGCGGCCGGGAACTCCGGCCCGGATCACAACACGCTCTCCTCGCAGTGCGTGATCCCCTACGTCGTCTGCGTGGCCGCCTCGACCAAGCCCGACTCGGTGGTCATGTTCTCGTCCCGGGGCCGCCCGAGCCAGCCGTCGGACACGAACCGGAACGGCATCGTCGGTGACGAGGGCGACGTTCCACCGGACAACCACGACCGCCTGCTCGGGCAGCGCCTCGAGCTCGGTCTCTACCGGCCGACGCTCACGGCGCCGGGCGTGAACATCAACTCGATGAAGGCCCTCGGTGCCGACATCGGCGACCCTGCGTCGGCGCTCTGCCGCGAGGACGATTTCATCGCCATTCAGGAAGAGAGCTGCTACGTCCAGGCCAACGGCACCTCGATGGCGTCGCCGCACGTGACAGGTGCGATCGGGCTGATCGCGCAGGCATTCCGGCAGGCCCGGGGCCGGCTCCCGAGGCCGGACGAGGTGATCGACATCCTCGAGCGGTCCGCGAACACGGCGAAGCTTCCCGCCTGGGAGACCGAGGAACAGGGCGCCGGGCGGCTCGACGTCCACCAGGCGATCCGCTACATCCGGGGGGAAATCACCCTGCCGCGGCCGAACTTCGGCTATCCGACACCGCCCTACGAGACCGGCCAATATCCGGACTCAACGAAGTCCACCGGCCCAAAGTCGGGTCCGACCGATCGCTTCTACAGCGAGCCGGGCTGTGCCGGGACCGCCAGTTGGACCGCCGACGAGGTCGTCACGCCCGTTCCGGGCTCCGTCGGCCAGCCGCCGGGCGTCGCGCCCCAGCGGTACGGCCAGCACTTCGTCGACGTGCCGCCCAACACGGAGCGGTTGCGGGTGATCGTCCAGTGGAATTCCGACGACAACTTCTACGTCCGCGTCTGGCGGCCCGGCGTGAACCCGGATGCTGAAAGTGCGA
>JAWVCV010000139.1:0-4166 GCA_033858115.1 Gaiellaceae bacterium | reverse complement strand
GGCGGCGCCGTCGTGCTGGAGGAGCTCGAGCACGCGAGGGCGCGCGGCGCGAAGATCTACGCGGAGCTGATCGGCTACGGCGTCTCCTCCGACGCGAACCACATCACCGAGCCCGACCCGTCGGGGACGAACCCGGCCCGTGCGATGACGATGGCGTTCGACGACGCCGGCATCGACGCGTCAGAGGTCGGCTACATCAACGCGCACGGCACCTCGACCCCGCTCGGCGATGCGTCCGAGACGCGCGTGATCAAGCTGGCGGTGGGCGAGGAGAACGCGCGGAAGATCCCGGTGTCGTCGACGAAGGGGGCCACCGGCCACTGCCTGGGCGCCGCCGGCGCGATCGAGGCGATCTTCACGATCCTCGCCACGCAGCGCGGTGTCCTCCCGCCGACGATCAACTACGAGGTCGAGGATCCTGAGTGCGACCTCGACTACATCCCGAACGAGTCGCGGCCGTCGGACCTCACGATCGGCGTCTCCAACTCGTTCGGCTTCGGCGGCCACAACGCGTGCGTCGTCTTCCGCAAGTTCGCGTGACCGGCACGGCGCGGCTCCTCGCTGCGACCTCTGGCAGCGGTCTGTTGCCAGGCTTAAAGGCGGAGCTCGAGTAGGACGACGTCGCGCCAGACGCCGTCGAGCATGCCGATCCGCTCGCGCGTCCCCACCTCGCGGAAGCCGAGCGCGCGGTGGAGCGCGAGGCTCGGCTCGTTCTCGGGGAAGATCCCCGCCTGCAGCGTCCACAGGCCGCCCATGCGGGCGCTCTCGATCACCGCTTCGAGCAGCGCGCGACCCACTCCCCGTCCCCGCGCTCGCTCGGCCACGTACACGCTCTCCTCGCCGACGCCACGGTAGACCGCGCGGCGCGAATACGGCAAGACGGCGCTCCAGCCCGCGACCATTCCGTCGACCTCTGCGACGAGGCGGTGCGTCGGCAGGTGCGCTGCGTCCCATTCCTTCCAGCTCGGCACGGTCGTCTCGAGGGTCGCCTGGCCCGTCGCGATCCCCTCCGCGAAGATCGCGGCGACCGCGGGCCAGTCGGCCGAGACGAGTGGGCGAACTCGCAACACGGCCCCACAGTAAGCTCCCGCCCATGTCCAGGTGGGCGACTTTCGACTGCTACGGCACCCTGATCGACTGGAACGCCGGCATCGGCGCGGTGCTCGAGCGCCTGTACGGGGCAGAGCAGGCACCCGCCCTCCTGCGGCGCTACCACGAGCTCGAGCCGCAGGTTCAGGCCGAGCGCTACCGCACCTACAACGAGGTGCTCGGCCTCACGCTCGAGCGGCTCGCCAACGACATCGGCTACGGGTTCCCCGAAGGGGAGGGCGGCGCGCTCGCGCAGTCGCTGCCCGACTGGCCGCCGTTCCCGGAGGTGCCGTCGGCCCTGGAGGAGCTGCGCCGCCGAGGCTGGAGCCTCGCGATCCTCTCCAACATCGACCGCGCGCTGATCGTCGAGTCGGAGAAGCGCGTCGGCGTCCCGTTCGACCTGATCGTGACGGCCGAGGACGTGCAGTCGTACAAGCCCGAGCACGTCCACTGGGAGCGCTTCTTCGAGACGACCACGGCCGACAGGCAGCATCACGTCCATGTGGCCGCGAGCCTCTTCCACGACGTGGCGCCGGCCCGCGCGCTCGGGTTGAACATCGTCTGGATCAACCGACTCGGGGAGCGCGCGGAGCCAGAGCCGGACCGGGAGCTCCGGGACCTCTCCGGCTTGGCGGACGTGCTCGACGAGCTCGTGCCGCCGCCCCGGTGAGCGTGCGGCCGCCGACGGACGGCGACTTCGCCCCGATGCTCGAGTTGATGAACGCCCACCAGCTCGCGGCGTTCGGCGAGGCGGATGTGACCGAGGAGGAGCTGCGGCTGTGGCTGACGACGCCTTACGTCGTCGTCGAGAACGACATCCGTGTGCTCGAGCAGGGCGGGCGGCTGATCGGCTATGCCGACGTCGACGCGACGCGCGAGGACCCGCCGCTCTGGTGGTGCGACGTCAAGGTCGCCCCGGACGCGGACGCCGCCGAGGTTGTTCCGGAGCTTGTTCGCTGGCTGGAGGAGCGGGCGGAGCGGGGCCGGTTGCGTGTCTGGACGTCGGCAGACGATGCCCGCATCCTCGACGTGTTCAGCGGCCTCGGCTTCGCCCCCGCACGCCACTCGTATCGGATGGAGATCGATCTCTCCGGGGACGAGCGCGAGCCGGCGTGGCCCGACGGTATCTCGGTGCGCGCGGCCACCGACCAGGATCAGCACCTCGTCTACGAGGCGGTCGTCGAGGTTTGGCGGGACACGAACGACCCGATCGAGGAGACCTTCGACGAATGGGCCCACTGGCACGTCGGCACGTCGGCGTACGACCCGTCGCTGTGGTTTCTCGGGTTCGCGGGGGACGAGCTCGCCGGCTTCTCGATCACCCGACCGGACCCGGTCGACGAGGCCGCCGGCTACGTGCCGCTGCTCGGCGTGCGGAGGGCATGGCGGCGGCACGGGCTCGGCGAGGCCTTGCTCCTGCAGTCCTTCGCGGAGTTCCGCCGGCGCGGCTACACGCGCGGCACTCTCGGCGTCGACGCGTCGAGCGTCACCGGCGCCACCCGTCTCTACGAGCGGGCCGGGATGCGGGTGTATCGGGACACCGTCTTCCTCGACCGGCCTGTTCGAGGCTAGGGTCTCGGCGTGTCGCGCCTGCGAGCCCGCTGCCCCGACTGCCGGACGTTGACCGCGGTCGCGATCGGGCCGGAGTACCAGTGCCATTCGTGCGGCCGCGAGTTCTGCGCGGGGCTCGTTCGCGTTCCGCGCGCCTGGGGTGACGGCGGCGAGGCGATGGCGGCGGCCGCGTCCCTGGAGCTGCCCTATCCGGAGGCGGCCGTGATCGAGGCGGACACGCTGGCCGAGCAGACGCTGCTGCTCGCCTCGGAGCTGCCGGACCGGCCCGTCGTGCTGGGCGGCTGCTGCTGCTCGCACGTCGGCGCGATCGAGGCGCTCGCAGCCGGCGAGGAGTGCCTGGCCGTCGTCTGGTTCGACGCCCATGGCGACCTGAACACCCCGCAGACCTCGCCGTCGGGCAACGCGTGGGGGATGCCGCTGCGGATGGTGATCGACCGCGACGCCGTGCAGCCGAAGCACGTCGCGCTCGTGGGCGCGCGCAATCTCGATCCGCCCGAGGTCGCTTTCATCGAGGCGAGCGGTCTTCGCGTCGGCGAGAGCGGCATCGTGCAGGCGCTCGAGGGAGCCGACGCCGTGTACGTCGCGCTCGATTGCGACTCGGTCGAGCCTGGCGAGCTCTCCGTCTTCATGCCGGAGCCGGACGGCCTGAGGCTGGAAGAGATCGAGGCGTCGCTGCGAGCGATCGCGGCGCGCACGAGAGTCGCCGGGCTCGGCTTCACCGGGCTCCTGCCGCATCCGGGCAACGAGCCCAAGCTCGCCCGCCTCGCGTCCGCGCTCGGCCTGTAAGCCTCGAGCTGTAACCCTGGGTCGGAAGCTCCGGTCTAAACTCCCACGATGTCCGAAGCCAGCAGGATCGACGTCTCGATCGAGCACAAGCAGGCGCCGGAGCCGCCCCCGAAGAAGCATCCGAACACCTGCCCGGAGTGTGGTTCGCACTACCGCGACGACGAGCTCGCGGAGAACCTGCGTGTCTGCACGCAGTGCGGCTACCACTTCCCGGTCAAGGCCCGCGAGCGGATCGAGCAGGTCGTCGACGAGGGCAGCTTCGTCGAAGAGGCCGAGGACCTCCGCTCGGCGGATCCGCTCAACTTCTTCGACCTACGGGCCTACAACGAGAGGCTGGCAGAGGCCGAGATCGCAACGGGCCTCGGCGATGCGCTGGTCATCGGCGGCGCCACGATCGAGCAGTTGCCGTGCGAGCTCGCGGTGATGGACTTCTCCTTCATGGGCGGTTCCATGGGCTCGGTCACGGGTGAGAAGTTCGCCCGCGCGTGCGAGAGCGCCGCGTCCGCGGGCGTGCCGCTGATCTCGGTGTCCGCGTCAGGAGGGGCCCGCATGCAGGAGGGGATCCTCGCTCTGATGCAGCTGCCGAAGACGGTCTGCGCGGTCGAGGAGCTGCACGAGGCCGGGTCGCCGCTGATCTCGGTGATGACCCATCCGACCACCGGTGGACTGCTCGCGAGCTTCGCCAGTCTCGGCGACGTGCTGCTCGCGGAGCCCGGAGC
>JAWVCV010000138.1:0-3396 GCA_033858115.1 Gaiellaceae bacterium | reverse complement strand
CGATCGCAGAGCGTCAGCAGCTCCGGGTTCTCGGACGAGGAAACGAGGATCCCGACGCCGCTCTGGGCCACGTCGAAGAGTAACCGGTAGATCTCGCTCTTCGCGCCGACGTCGACGCCCCGGGTCGGCTCGTCGAGCATCAGCACACGGGGCTCCGTCGCCAGCCACTTCCCGAGCACGACCTTCTGCTGGTTGCCGCCGGAGAGCGTCGCCACGGGCACGCGCGACGAGTGCGCGCGGATGCGCATGCCGTCGAACGAGGAGCGCACGACGGGCAGCTCGCGCCGGGCCGTCGGGCGCCGCAGCCGCGCGAGGCGGGAGGTGGAGGCCATGACCAGGTTCTCGCGGACGCTCATCTCGAGCACGAGGCCGTGCAGCTTCCGGTCCGCGGGAACGAACGCCATGCCGCTGCGGATCGAGTCGCGAGGGTGCCTGAACGCGACCTCCGTGCCCTCGACCTCCACGACTCCGGCGGTCGGCCGGTGGAGCCCGAACAGCGCCTCGAGCAACTCGCTTCGCCCGGCTCCGACCAGACCCGCAAGCCCGACGATCTCGCCGGGCGCCACCTCGAGATCAACGTCGGCGAAGCCGGACGGCAGTGTCAGCCCCCGGACGCGCAGCGCAGCGGCGCCCTCCCGCTCCTGCGCGGCCGGAGGCTCGATCTCCTCGAGCGCGCGGCCCACCATCAAATGGATCAGCTTGGGCCGGTCGAGCTCCGCGATCGGCGCCTCGGCCACGGTGTGGCCGTCGCGCAGGACGGTGACGCGGTCGACGAGGTCGAAGACCTCCTTGAGCCGGTGCGAGACGAAGATCGTCGCGACGCCCTCCTGACGGAGCTTGCGGACGAGGCCGAAGAGCGACGCGACCTCGTCGTCCGTCAGCGAGCTCGTCGGCTCGTCGAGGATGAGCACGCGCGCGTCGATCGAGAGAGCGCGAGCGATCTCGACCATTTGCTGCTGGTCGGGGCGAAGCCGGCGGACGGGCAGCGACGGGTCGACGTCCAGCCCGAGCCGCTGCAGCGCCGCGAGCGCGCGGCGGCGCGTGCCGCGCCAGTCGATCACAGGCCCGCGCTTGGCCATCCTGTGACCGAGGTAGACGTTCTCGGCGATCGAGAGGTCTTGCGCGAGCGTCGTCTCCTGGGTCACCGTCGCGATGCCGCCGCGCAGCGCGTCGGTCGGGTTGCGGAACCCGGCCGGCCGCCCGTCGAGCGTGATCGCCCCCGCATCGGCCTGAATCTGCCCGGAGAGGATCTTGAGCAGCGTCGACTTGCCGGAGCCGTTCTCTCCGACGAGCGCGTGCACCTCCCCCGCGTTCAGGGCGAGACGGGCGCCGCGGAGCGCGTGCACGCCGCCATAGCGCTTGTGGAGGCCCTCGCCGACGAGGAGCGGCGCTGACGGTGACGAGGGCGAGGCAGACGCTGACATCGGTTGGGCGAGCGGGAGGCGGCGAACAGTGGGGCGGGCTCGCGCCCGCCCCACCTCACAGCATTGCTACTTGACGGCCTTCAGCTGCGCGGCCCAGCTCGGGATCGCGCCGACGTTCGCCTTGGTCACGAGCCGGCCCGGGCGCACGACGATGTGCGGCAGCGGGAGGTTCTGCTTCGTGATCAGGCTGTAGGCGGCACGAGCCGACTGCACCCCGATGCCGATCGGATCGACCTGCACCGTCGCTGCCAGCCTGCCGGCCTTCACGGCGTTGATCCCGTCACTCGAGCCGTTGAGCCCGATCACGGTCACTTTGCGCCCGGCGCTGCGCGCGGCGATGATCGCCCCGAGCGCGGACGGGTCGTTGTAGCCGATCACCGCGTCGATGTTCGAGTGGCGCTGGAGCAGCGCGTTCGCCGCCTTCTCGCCGCCCGTCACGTCGTCGGAGGGGTTGTCCTGGCTGCCGACGACGGTCAGACCGGACTTCTTCGCCCAGAACGTCTCGCGCTGGACCAGGTACTTGATCGCCGGAACCGGGATCCCGATGCCGATGATGCCGACCTTCGCGTTCGGCTTGACCTGCTTCAGCACCTTCGCCTGGAGGTAGGCCTGCGTGTCGCGGCTCTGCCAGACCTGCGCCGTGATCAGCGGCACCTTCTTGGTGCTGCCGAAGCTCGCGTCGATCGCGAGCACCGGCACGCCCTGCTGCTTCGCCTGCTTCAGCACCGGCGTGGTCGCCTTCGGATCGAGCGGGTAGAAGATGATCACGCCGACCTTCTGCGCGAGCAGCTGCTGCATGTTGGAGACCTGCTTGTCCGGGCTGAGCGCGTCGTCGAGCGTGATCACCCGGCACCCGTAGCGCTTGCCCTCGGCGACGACCGCCTTCTGCAGGAAGCTGAGAAACTCGTTGGCTGCGATCGGATTCTGGAAGCCGATCGTGCAAGACCCTGCTTTCTTCGCAGGCGTCTTGAACGCTGTCGGCAGCTTTGCCTCCACCCCGGTGTAGCCGGATGGGATCGCGCTGGGGCCGTCACTCGCGGCGAGCGAGCCCGCAACGCCGGCCGTCAAGACGACGAGAGCGACAGCCGCAATGAAGCCGCCATGCCGTAGACGTGTGGTCACCTTGCCTCCTCCTCATACGTTCGAAAACGCGGTTAACGCGGTGTCCCGTGGACGAGGCGTCAAGCATCCGCCACCGCCTTGCAAGGCAGTCATCGGAACACATCCGCTGTGACATGTCAATGCGGGAAGCGGCTTCCTAGCCCGATCGCTCGGCATGGAAGCAGCGAATGCCGAAGGCCACCCACTCGGGCTGGATCCAGTCCGGATAGCGTTCGTGGATGCCGGTCTCGATCGCCGCGACCGCCTCGTCCGCGCTCGCGCCGGCGTCCACCTGGGCGAACGTCAGCTCGCGCAGGAGCTCGTGGTATTCGCGCGCGTCGGTGATCACGCTCACGTCGCTGACCTCACCGTGGCCGGGCACGACCTGGCGCGGCCCGAGCTCCTCGAGCCAGCGCAGCACCTCGATCCAGAGGCTGCCGTTCACGTCCGCGTCCTCGGGCGGGAAGTACGGGTAGATCGGAAAGATCCGCGATTCGACGAGGTCTCCCGCGAAGAGGATCCGCTCCTCGGGCAGCCAGACCACCTGGTCGCCGCGGGTATGCGCCAGCCCGCGGTTCAGAAGCTCCACAGTCCGGCCGCCGAGGTCGAGCTCGGTCCGGTCGCCGTCGTAGGTCTCGTCCGGCTCGACGAGCTCGACGCCCTCGAGCGCGTCCGCAACGGATGACCCGAACGTCTTGAACATCTCGACGTAGGCCGCGCCCTTGTCACGCAGTTCCTCGAGCTGCGAGCGGTTGCAGACCATGTGCGACTCGCCGCGGAAGACCTGCAGGCCGAAGCCGTGCTCGGGGTGGAAGTGCGTCGTCGTCACGACGAGCGGCCGGCCGCCGGCTTTCTCCTTCGCCGCCCGGAG
>JAWVCV010000137.1:0-5239 GCA_033858115.1 Gaiellaceae bacterium | reverse complement strand
CTTCGAGCCGCACCGCCTCGATCGACCACATCTCGATCCTGATCTATTACACGCCGCCGCCGGACACGAGCATCGGCACAGTCGCGCAGAACGCGGAAAAAGTGAACATCGGCGGCGACTGCACCTACGGCACGCAGCCGGCACACACGCCGTGCAGCTCCTTCGACAAGGTCTTCGCAACGACGATCACCGCGAACCCGCAGGGTCTCAACAAGCCGCAGATCGACATGACCTACTGGTGGGCGAACGCCAAGCCAGGCCCGAAGTTCCCCTGCAACAACGCCGGCGGCAGCTTCCCCGGCGGCTTCGACAACGACGCAGGCTCGACTTCGAACTGGAACAACAGCGTCGGCGGCTCAGCCGAGGTGACGCCCGTCGGCACGAGCTACACCTGCCGACGCACCGACGCGCAGGGAAACATCCAGGGCGAGATCTCCTGGAACCACGTCACCCAGGTGCTGACGATCAAGGGCACGATCTTCGTCGACGGCGACTTCCGCTTCGACGACAACGGCCAGATCTCGCATTACCAGGGACGCGGGATCATCTACGCGGCCGGGGACATCGAGTTCGACGAGCTCGTCTGCGCCGGCGGCAGCGGCAATACCAGCTGCGTCACCCAGCCCGGCGGGATGGCGAACTGGGATCCGACCGTGAACATGATGACCGTGCTCGCAGGCGACGACTCCGAGTTCGACCAGGGCAACCTGACCGACCAACCCGCGAGCACGCCCTCCGGCCTCCAGGGCATCATCTATGCGCGCGACGACTGCACCGTGCACGAGAACTTCCACCTGAGCGGCCCGATCATCTGCGACACGATCTTCATGCCCTCCGCCCCCAACGGCTGGCCCACGTACTACATGTGGCCGCCGCTCGGGTCGCTGACCGAGGGGCAGGCGTACGGCTCGCCGAACAACGCGGTCGACTACCTCGTGATCGCGGGAGACCAGTTGGGATGAGCATCGCCGCTGCCGTCTTCGCGTTTGCGCCCGGGCTCGCGATCGGCAGCTTCCTCAACGTCGTCGCCGCCCGCGTCCCGCTCAAGCGCTCGATCGTCTCGCCCCGCTCGGCCTGCATGGCGTGCGGGCGCGAGCTCTCGCTCGCCGAGAACGTCCCGGTGCTCTCCTATCTTTTCCTGCGCGGCCGCTGCAAGGGTTGCGGCACTCGGATCTCGGCGGTCTATCCGGCCGTCGAGCTCCTGACGGCGCTCCTCATCGCGGCCTCGTTCCTCGCCTTCGGCTGGTCGGGCAAGCCCTTCGTGGCCGCCCTCTTCTGCGCCGCGCTCGTGACCGTCTCCGCGACCGACCTGTCGCACCGGATCGTCCCGAACGTCGTCGTCCTGCCGGCGGCAGCCATCGTGCTCGTCTCCATGACGGTCCTCGAGCCGAGCGCCGAGTGGGCGCTGGCGGCCTTCGGCGCGGCGCTCTTCCTCTTCCTCGCTGCGCTCGCCTATCCGCAGGGCATGGGGATGGGAGACGTGAAGCTCGCCCTCCTCCTGGGCGCGATGCTCGGTCGCACCGCTCCCGTGGCGCTGATGGTCGGGATGCTCGCCGCCCTGGTTCCCGCGGCCTTCCTGCTCGCCCGGCACGGCAGCTCGGCGCGCAAGATGGCGATCCCCTTTGCGCCGTTTCTCTCGTTCGGCGGAGTCGTCGCCCTCTTCTTCGGTGACCGCCTGCTCGACGCCTATTTGACGCTCTTCTAGGCCACGGGCGGTCAAGAAATCCGCTCCGGCTGCCGATAACCCGAACGAGGGATATGGACTCAGAGCGGCCATTGAATCTGCGCACACTCGTGCCGCCCGGCGAAACGGCTGCGGCCACTGCCGCTCGCTCTCTCTCGGCGCCGTTCGGCGTCAACGCGATGACCGAGCTCGTCATCGATCTTCTCTACGCGACCGCGCTGGTCGACCCCGACAAGCTCGCGCTCGTGCGCAGCCGAGCCGGCCAGGGCTCCCTCTCCCAGGCGATCGTCGACGAGGGTGTCGCCCCTCCAGAAGGCGTCGCGCGCTCGCTGGCCGTCCGCTATCAGGTGCCGCTCGTGGACCTCGCGGCCACCGGCGTCGACAAGCAAGCCGCTGAACAGCTCCCCCTGCACGTTCTCGAGCGCGTGCTCGCGGTCCCGTATGCGCTCGAGGGCAAGACGCTTCGCGTCGCCGTCGCGGATCCGGGGAACTTGCACGGGATCGACGAGCTGCGGCTCGCGACGAGCGGCACGATCGAGATCGGCGTCGCGTCGAGCGAGGACATCCTCGTCGAGCTACGGCGCCTGGCCCGAGCCTCCGAGGCGTTCGGAACGCGCGCCGCGATGCTGGAAGCCGACGCCGCGACCGAGGAGGAAGAGGAGGAGGTCGACGATCTCGAGGCCGAGGACGGCGTCTCCGACGCTCCGCTCGTGCGCCTCGTCAACTCCGTCATCTTCCAGGCAGCCGAGGACGGCGCTTCGGACGTGCACTTCGAGCCGCAGGAAGACGCGCTGATCGTGCGCTTCCGCGTCGACGGCGTTCTCCAGGAAGTGCAGCGGATCCCGAAGCGGATGGCCCCGGGCGTGACGACGCGCCTCAAGGTGCTCGCCAAGCTCGACATCGCCGAGCGGCGCAAGCCCCAGGACGGCCGCATCTCGCTCAACGCCGCCGCGGCGGGACGCATGCTGGACATCCGCGTCGCGACGCTGCCGACGGTCGAGGGAGAGAAGGTCGTCATGCGTCTCCTCGACAAGTCACGGCGCGCGCCGACGCTCGAGGAGCTCGGCCTGTCCGACGAGATGCGCGGCCAGCTCGCCGACATCCTGGCTCGACCGACCGGAGCGCTGCTTGTCACGGGCCCCACGGGCTCGGGTAAGTCGACGACGCTCTACGCAGGCTTGACGACGATCAACCGGCCCGAGGTCAACATCATCACCGTCGAGGACCCGGTCGAGTATCGGCTCGCCGGCGTCAACCAGGTGCAGATCAACAACCGCGCGGGCCTGACCTTCGCGTCGGCGCTGCGCTCCATCCTGCGCTCGGACCCCGACGTGGTGATGGTCGGCGAGATCCGCGACGGCGAGACGGCGAAGATCTCGATCGAGGCGGCCCTCACCGGCCACTTCGTTCTCTCGACGCTGCATACGAACGACGCCCCGAGCGCGATCACCCGTCTCAGCGAGATGGGCGTCGAGCCCTTCCTCACCGGCGCCGCCGTCACCGGCGTGCTCGCCCAGAGGCTCGCGCGCAAGCTCTGCGCGCACTGCTGCGAGATGTACAAGCCGTCCGTGGAGGAGCTGCTGCAGTCGCGCGTCTCGCCCGACGTCGCGATGGCATCCGACGGAATGGCCTTCTATCGCAAGCGGGGCTGCCCTCGCTGCAATCAGAGCGGTTACAAGGGCCGCGTCGGCGTCTACCAGCTGCTGACGATGAACGAGACGATCGCGAAGCTCGCAGTGGCGCGCGCGAGCCGCGAAGAGGTCGAGCGCGCAGCGATGGAGGCGGGCATGCGCTCGCTCTGGGACGACGGCCTCGCGAAGGTTGCCGCGAGCCTGACGTCGATCGAAGAGCTCGCCCGCGTCCTCGTCTAGCTCGCTTGTGATCCTGTAACACAAGCGAGCCTTTCGCTGCGAAATCGGCACACGCGGGGCCGCGGGAGCAGGCAGGCTCGACGGGTGCGGTCAGCGATCTCCCCGAACGATCCTCGCGTTGCCGTACTCGTCGCAGCTCTCGACCGTGAGGACGTCCCGGCGGCCGAGACCTGGCGTCGGGTGGGGGAGGCCGCAGAGCGTCTGGGACTGAGGCGGCCGAGCTATCAGCACGTCCGCCGGCTCGTGAAGGTCGAGCGGGCGGCCCGGAAGGTGCGGGGAGAGGAGCGCGAGGTCGTCAAGGACGCGCTCTGGGCGGCCGCAGCAGGGCGGGTCCCCAGCGCGGTGTGGACGTTGAGACGACTGCGCGCGCTGCAACGTGAACGTGAGCTTGTGTTACAGGAACACAAGGCGTTCGAGCGGCGCGAGTAGACGCTACTGAGCCTGGACGTCGCAGCCGAGCACGATCAGGGCCTCGACCGCCTCGGTGACGAAGCGGGTGGCCTCGCCGGAGCTCGAGAACGTGTACGGGCCGGCCTGAACCGACTCGTTTCCGTTCGCGCCGCCGACGGGAAAGACCTCGGCTTCGACGATGCAGGAGTCGCCGTGGTCGACCGCTCGCAGCACCACGACCGAGCGGCCGTCCTTACGCGCGTGGCGCACGAAGAGCTCGCGCTCGTTGGCAGTCGCAGTCGTGGTCACGACGAGGCGTTCGCTGCGGCCTGTGCGACCGTCTCGCGGTCGACGAAGCCGTTCAGCTGGAGTGCGATCTCGCCGGCGCGATTCACGACGAGCACGCTCGGATCCTCGACGCGGTCGAGCTTGGTCAGGAGCGCGTGAGCGACCTTCTCGTTGAGGACGTTGAGGGCGAGATAGCCGACGCCGCCGAGCTTGGCGCCCGCCTGTGCCTCAGCCGCGGCGAGTCGATCGACCCGCGCCCCGGGCACGACCAGCGAGACGACGACGATCTCGTGCTCGCCGAGAGCCCTGTCGACCGCAAGGGGGAAGCCGGTCGGAGGCACTTTCACCTTGGGCGCGTTCAGTGCCGGCTTGCGCGTCACTGCCTTCACGGCAGTGGTCGCGACTTTCGCCGGCTTCGGCTTGACCGCAGGAGCGGCCGCCTTCGCCGGCTGTGGCTTGGCCTTGTGCACGACCGGAGTCTGGATGGGCGTCGCGTCGACCTCCGCGCTCGGACCCACCATCCGGAGGGCGAGCATGCCGGCCGCGCCGACGAGGACGAGGACGATCGCGATGAGCCGAACCTGGGGGCTGACCTTTTCCATCCCTCGATCTATCGGCATCGCACGGCCCGTTCTGAAGGGGAAAAGAGAGAGGGCGCGGTCGCCCGCGCCCTCTCTCCGAACGGTGACGCTCGAGCCTAGGCGCAGGGGGTCGCGCCGGGGGTTGCGTCCAGGGTGATCAGGCCGGCTGGACCGGACTTGTAGTACTCGAAGCCGCCGACGTTGCTCTTGACGCAATAGCTCGTCAAGGTCTGCTGGGTCGGAGCTCCCCAGGTGACGTTGAGGCCGGCGTCATATACCTTGGCGCCGGTGGTTGCGTTGTCGACGCCGACGTAGGTGTTGAAGTCGGCGTAGAAGGTCTCGATCGACGGGATCGCCGAGCGGACGTTTGCCTGCGCGGCAGCCTTGGCGGCGCGATCCTTGAAGCCGAGGTAGCTCGGCACGGC
>JAWVCV010000136.1:0-4326 GCA_033858115.1 Gaiellaceae bacterium | reverse complement strand
CGCGGACGGGCAAGCAGGTGTGGAAGTTCGCCGACGGCCGCTACGCGTCCGTGGTCGCCGACGCGGATCGCGTGTAACAGGTCGGCACGGGCCGGGTCTACGGGCTCGAGCCTCGCTGAGCGCGGTCGATCGCGAGCAGGAGGGCCGTCCAGCGGTCGGCAGGAGAGTCGAGCGTCCAGGCGGTGCGGGCACGGATGCCCTGCTCCACCAACGCGGCGGGCGCAGCGGGCGCTCGCGAGCGGACGAGTAGCAGCGTCGGCGAGGCACGCTCGGCCGCCAGATCGCGGTCGTCGGCGAGTCGGCGGACCGCCCTCGTCACCCGCCGCTCCGGCCCGCGGAACACCCACGCCCCCCGGCCGCTGCCGCCGCCCGCGAGGAACGCGGCCACATTCGCGCGCCCGTGCTCCCGGAGCCGGGGCTCGAAGCGCAGGTCGATCCCCGGCAGCTCTTCGACCTGCCGCGACGCGCGTCCTTCCAGCTCGAGGTAGTCGTCGAGCAGCTCGGGCGGCCGGTCGGAGACGGGCGTGCCGGTCGAGGAGAAGAGCACCGCGTCGGCGTCGACCGCCGAGACGAGGTCGCGCAGCCCCAGGTCGTGGATCGCCGTCAGGCGGTCGACCCGCTGCGAGACCGACAGCGCGACGACGCCGGCAGCGAGAGCGACCGCGACGAAGCGGCGGCGCCCGGCGATCGCCACGCAGCCGACCGCGACGAGGAGGTAGAACGCCGGCTCCGCCGGCGCCACGTAGCGGCCGAAGAAACGCGTGGACGCCGGGACGAGGGCGAAGAACAGCACGGGAACGGCGAGCCAGAGCCCGAGCGCGACTCCGACGCGTGGGCGCCGGTGGGCCAGCGACGCCAACCCCACGAGTGCGAGCGCCAGCAGGAGGAGCGCCCCGATCGTGCCTCCGGGCGTGAGCGCGTGCAGCGCCTCCTCCGGCACCGAGCGGCCCGCGGTCGTCCGGAGCCGGCCGCTCTCGAGGCCGACGTCGTAGCGTGACCGGAGCACCGCGAGCGCATAGGCGTACGGCGCGGCCACGGCGACAGCCACCGCCGCGCCCGGCCAGGCCTCGTGCAGGAGCGCGCGCGGCCGCCGTCCGGAGACGATCAATCCGGTGCCGGCCGCGAGGGCTGCATAGAGGGGGGCGATCGGATGCACGTAGACGAGCACGCCTGCCGCTGCTCCCGTCAGGATCCAGTTGCGCCGCTCCCCAGTCCGGGCCGCGCGCAGCGCGAGCAGCGTCACTCCGAGCACGGCGGCGACGAAGAGCGAATACATCCGGGCGAACGTGGCGAGCGAGAGGCCGAGCGGCGCGACCGCGAGCAGGATCGGCGAGAGCAGCCCGGCTTGCGCGCCTGCCAGCTCGCGCGCGAGCCGGGCCGCGAGGACGAGCGAGAGGAGGAAGAAGACGAGCGAGGGCAGCCGCAGCCCTTCGATCCCACCCGGGGCGGCGAGCGTCAGGTGCTCGACGAAGAAGTGCAGTGGCGCGCCGCCGCGCTCGACAAAGACGTCCCGGATGATCGAGGCGTACGACCGCTCCGCGTAGGAGATGGTGATCGCCTCGTCGAGGTGCAGCGGCTCCCACCAGAGCGCCGGCAGCGCCAGCGCCGCCCCTCCCGAGAGCGCGAGTGCGAGCGCCGCGAGCCGGCGGGCGTTCAAGGTAGCGTCCGAGCGATGACCCGCGAATCATGCCGCGCGTCCGCCGGCACACGCCCGTGAGGTACGTCGTCACAGGAGCCGCGGGCTTCATCGGCTCACACCTCGCGGAGGCGCTCGCGGCCGCCGGTCACGACGTCCTCGGCGTCGACGCCTATACGGACTACTACGAGCGGGCGCGCAAGGAGCGGAACGCGGCCGAGCTCGACGTGCTCGAGGCCGATCTGGCCGAGGCGCCCGTCGCCTCGGCTCTCGCCGGCGCCGACGGGGTCTTCCACCTTGCAGGGCAGCCCGGGGTGCGTGCGAGCTGGGGCGACGACTTCGAGCTCTACGTGCGCCGGAACGTGCTCGTGACGCAGCGGGTCTTCGAGGCGGCCGCCGACGCGGGCGTTCGCGTCGTCTTCGCCTCGTCCTCGTCCGTCTACGGCGACGCCGAGCAGTACCCGACGCCCGAGACGGTCGAGCCGCAGCCGATCTCGCCCTACGGGATCACCAAGCTGGCCTGCGAGCACCTGGCCGTCGCGAACGCGCGGGCGCACGGGCTCGACGCCGTCGTGCTTCGCTACTTCACCGTCTACGGGCCCCGCCAGCGGCCCGACATGGCGTTCACGGCGATGCTCGAGGCGCTCGCAGCCGGCGAGCGCTTCCGGCTCTTCGGCGACGGCAGCGCCGCGAGGAGCTTCACCTACGTCGGCGACGCCGTCGCGGCCACGACCGCGGCGATGGAGCGCGGCCGAGCCGGTCAGGTCTACAACGTCGGCGGCGGCGACGAGGCGACGATGAACGAGGCGATCGAGCTGGCGGAGCAGATCTCCGGCCGGACGCTGGACGTCGAACGGGTGGCTGCGGCGCCCGGCGACGTGCGGCGGACGAAGGCCGACGTGAGCAAGGCCGAGACCGAGCTGAGCTGGGCGCCTGCGACCTCGCTGGAGGCCGGAATGCGGGCGCAATGGGAATGGGCGGAGGTAGAGTCGCCCGCGTGACGCGCCCTGGATCCGTGCCTGACCTCGATGCCGAGCAGGAGGTCGACCTCCGCTCCGTCTGGGAGCGAATCGCCGCGCGCTGGTGGCTGCCGGTCCTCGGCACCGTGCTCGGGCTCCTGATCGGCTTCGGGCTCGCACTCGGGGGCGGCAAGGTCTACGAGGCCGACACGCTCGTCGCGATGGGCCAGCCCTTCTCGCCGAACGGCGGCGCGCCGGTGCAGAGCTTCCTCACGAACGCTCGCGCCGTCTCCGAGATCATCCGCTCCGAGGCGGCGCTCGAGCGGGCCGCCCGCGCCTCCGGGCTGCGGGTCCGAGCGCTCCGCGGCAACGTCACCTCGCAGATCGTCGGCGCCTCGGGTCCCGGCGCGCGGCCGACAGGAGCGCCGCTCGTGACGATCACAGTCGTCGCAGCGCAGCCGGCGAAGGCCGAGAAGGCCGCGGACGCGCTTGCGAAGGAAGTGATCGAGCGGACATCGGCCAAGTACGTGGACACGAAGATCGAGGCGTTCAACGGACAGCTCGCGTCGATCCAGGACCAGCTGAACACGCTCGTGCCTCGCATCAAGGCGCTGGAGCAGGCGGTCAACGACCAAGGGCTCGCCCCGCTGGACAAGCTCGTCCTCCTCAGCGCCCTGGACAACAACCAGGCGCGCCGCGGCCAGCTGCTCGACCTCCAGTCCAACGTCCAGCAGCAGCTGGCGCTGGCGGAGAACGTCGAGAAGGGGCAGGTGATCGAGCCTGCGGCTGCGGTCAAGACGACGGCCCGCAGCGGCCGGAACGGCGCGCTCGTCGGCGGCCTGCTCGGGCTCCTCCTCGGCTGCGCGGCGGCGCTTCTCGCCGATCCGTTCCTCTCGCGCCGGTCCCGCGCCGCGTAGCAGCATGGTCGACGGGAAGCGCGTCGCGGTCGTCGTCCCCGCCCATGACGAGGAGCGGCTGATCGGCACGACGCTCGCCGGGATCCCCGAGTTCGTCGATCGGATCCTGGTCGTCGACGACGCTTCCACCGACGGCACGGCCGAACAGGTGCGGGCCGGCGGCGACCCGCGCGTCGAGCTCGTCCCGCGCGAGCGGAACGGGGGGGTCGGCGCCGCGATCGTCACGGGCTACCAGCGCGCGCTCGAGGAGGACATCGACGTCGTCTGCGTGATGGCCGGCGACAACCAGATGGACCCCGCCGACCTGCTCACGCTGGTCGAGCCGGTCGCGCGAGGGGAGGTCGACTACGCGAAGGCGAATCGCCTCGTCAGCGGCGAGGCGTGGAAGCTGATCCCGCGCACGCGCTACCTCGGCAACGCGATTCTCTCGCTGTTGACGAAGGTCGCCTCCGGCTACTGGCACGTGGCCGACTCGCAGACCGGCTACACCGCGATCTCGAGGCCGATGCTTGCCCAGCTCGACCTCGACCGCATCTACCGCGGCTACGGGTTCCCGAACGACATGCTCGTGCATCTGAACGTCTGGAACGCGCGGGTTCGCGACTTCCCCTCGCGCCCGGTCTACGGCGTCGGCGAGCAGTCCGGGATCAAGCTGCGCCGCGTCGTGCCGCGGATCTCGTGGCTGCTGCTGAAGGGCTTCTTCTGGCGGCTGCGCGAGAAGTACGTGATCCGCGACTTCCATCCGCTCGTCTTCTTCTACGCGCTCGGGATCCTGATGACGCTGGCGGGCCTGCTCCTGGGCGTGGTCGAGGTG
>JAWVCV010000135.1:0-11433 GCA_033858115.1 Gaiellaceae bacterium | reverse complement strand
CGAGCACCGGCCCCTGCTCGATGTGCAGCTCGAAGTAGGCGCCGATTTCTCCCGCCCGCTCGGCTTCGCCTGCCCGATCGATCTCATGGCCGGCGGAGGCCATCGCCTCGCGCAGCGACGTCCCGTCCGCGTCGACGCGGTCGCCGAGGCCCGTGACGTCTTCGCCGGTGAAGGCGCGGCTGCCGAAGAGGGCGGCGTTGAAGCGCGTCCCCTCCTCGTCCATGAACGCGACGACCCACAGGGGCCGGGCGGGCTCGAAGCCCTCCTCCTTCAGCAGCCGGACGGCGTGCAGCGCTGCGACGACGCCCAGGACACCGTCGAAGCGGCCGCCGGACGGGACGGTGTCCAGGTGCGAGCCGACGAGCACCGGCTTGCCGGACCAGGCGTCCCACTTTGCGAGCAGGTTGCCGGCTGGGTCGACCTCGACCGAGAGCCCGAGCTCTCGGAGCCGGTCGCCGATCCAGGTGTAGGCAGCGAAGAGCTCAGGCGACCACGCCACGCGCGTGACGCCGCCGTCGGGGCCGCCACCGACTCGCGCCAGCCCGTCCAGGCTGGCCGCAACGGTTCCCAGCTCGGTCTCGATCGCGCCGCGTGACATGACACGCAAGACTTCCGATCTTTCCGTGCGAAGTCAAGCGACCACCGTCACGAGGGTGCGAGCGCCTCGCAGACCTCCTCTGCGTTCTCGGTCAGCGGCGTGATGATCGGGTAGTCGGCGCCGGCCTCCACCCACTCGCCGATGCGGTCGCGGGCCTCGGCCGCCGTGCCTGAGACGACGAGCGAATCGACCGTCTCCATCCCGACGAGGCGCATCGCCTCCTCCAGCCCGCCTGGCTTCGGCGGCCAGCTGCCGATCAGCCCGGTCAGGCGTCCGACGAACTCGGGGTCGAGCCCGATGGCGCGTGCGATGTGCGGCTGACCGCCGAGGTACATCGTCACGAAGGTCTTCGCGATCGTGCGCGCCTCCTCGCCGTCCTCGGAGACAGCGACCCCGAGCAGTTGCGGGAAGCGCAGCTCCTCCGGAGCACGTCCGGCTGCGGCGGCCGCAGCTCGCACGCGCTCGATCGCGCGGCTCGTGTACGAGGCGGGCAGGAACCCGTTCAGGACGACGCCGTCGGCGATCTCGCCGGCGAGGTCGAGCATCTTGTCGCCCGTCGCGCCGATGTAGATGGGCAGGTCGACCGAATGCCGCTCCTCTCCGCGCGTCAGGTCGAGGGAGATGTCCTGGATCCGGACGACCTCTCCCTCGTAGGTCACCGGCTCGTTGCGGAAGAGCCGGCGCACGACCTCGACGTACTCCCGCATCTGCGTCACCGGCTTGCGGCGCTCGACGCCCTGATTGGAGGCGAGCGGATCGGAGTACGCGCCCAGCCCGAGCGAGATGCGGCCCGGCGCCAGCCCGTGCAGCGAGATGAAGGTGAGCGCCATCAGGACCGGCCCACGCGTCCACGTGTTGACGATGCTCGAGCCGAGCTGCACCCGCTCGGTCGAGGCTGCGAGCGCTCCCAGCACGGAGATCGCGTCGCGCGTCAACCGGGTCTCGGCCGCCCAGAGCGACGAGTAGCCGAGCTCCTCGGCCCGTCGGGCCAGCGGGACGACACGGCCGCCGGGCGGCACGTCGTGGAAGCAGAAGCCGATCTTCTCCGGATACGCGGCGGCCGCCATCCAAGCTCCTTCGTCGGGGACGCGCGATCATAGGGCGCGGCTCACAACCGACGCACGAGGATCGGTCGGGGGGTTTTGGGATCGGCGCCTGCGCGCACATCTGATCCATGACGGGCCTGGACTCAGGCTTCGCGGTGATCCCGTTGCGGGGGGAGTCGGATGCGTACTCCGCGCCCCGGATCCGCTCCGACCTGGCGAGCGCGCTCGGAACCGCCGCACCCCTTCTCGTCGACCTCTCTCAGGCGACGTTCATCGACTCGACGATCGTCGGCGTGTTGCTCGAGGGGCTCGCCGACTGCGAGAAGCTCGAGCGGCCGCTGCTCCTCCTGCTTCCGGACGACTCCGCGCCCGAGGTGCACCGGCTCTTCGAGCTGACCGGCCTCGCGAGGCTCCTCCCGGTGGTGCGCAGCTGGGAAGAGGCGACGCAGCGCACCCAGACCGTGGTCTAGCCTCGAGCGTAGGAGGACACGGCGTCGACGACGTGCTTGAGTCGTCGCCCCTCCTCCGTCAGCCGGTACTCGACCCGCGGCGGGCGCGCGTCGATGACGACGCGCTGGAGCACGCCCGCGTCCTCCAGCTCGACCAGCCGCTGGGCCAGCGTGCGCGGCGGGATCGCTCCGAGCGCCTGCTTGAACTCGTTGAAACGGGTCGCGCCCTCGTAGGACGCCCAGAGCAGAGACACGACCCAGCGGCGCTCGAGGAGGACCGCCACGCGGCGGACCTCCTCGGGCACCGGCCTGCAGCTCCTACACCGCATGGAGGTGATTCGCCGGCTCGAGCGCCAGCTCGAGCACCTCGTCGAGCGACATGACGGGGTGGAACGTCATCTCCTGACGGACGTGCTCGGGCACGTCGTCCAGATCCTGACGGTTTCGCTCCGGCAGGATCACGTCGGTCAGCCCCGCCGCATGGGCGGCCAGCACCTTCTGCTTCAGGCCGCCGATCGGCAGAACCCGCCCCTGCAGGGTCACCTCGCCTGTCATGCCCACCGTGTGCTTGACGGCGCGGCCGGAGAGGAGCGATGCGAGCGCCGTCGCCATCGTGATCCCGGCGCTCGGCCCGTCCTTCGGGATCGCGCCCGCGGGAACGTGCACGTGGAAGGTCTGGTCGAATGCGTCCTCCTCGATCCCGAGCTCGGCGGCCCGAGAGCGAAGCGAGGAGAGAGCGATCTGCACCGACTCCTTCATCACGTCGCCCAGCTGGCCGGTCAGGACGAGCTTGTCGCCCTTCGAGGAGGTGGCCTCGACGAAGAGGACGTCGCCGCCGGTGCCGGTGACGGCGAGCCCCGTCGCGACTCCCGGGACGGCCGTCCGCTCGGCGGCCTCGCGGTAGAAGCGCTGGCGCCCCAGCGCGTCGCGCACCGACTCGAGCGTCAGCTCGACGGGCGCCTCGATCTTGCCGGAGGCAATTCCGGTGGCGGTCTTCCGCAGCAGCTTGCCGAGCTCCCGCTCCAGCTGCCGGACGCCCGCCTCGCGGGTGTAGTCGGAGATGACCGTCTCGAGGACGACGTCCGAGGCGGAGATCTCCTCCTCGCGAAGGCCGTTCCGCTCCCGCTGGCGCGGCCAGAGGTAGCCACGGGCGATCGCGACCTTCTCGTCGGTCGTGTAGCCGTCGAACCGGATCACTTCCATCCGGTCGAGCAGCGGGCCTGGAATCGAGTCGGCCACGTTCGCGGTCGCGATGAAAACGACTTCGGACAAGTCGAGCTCGAGATCGAGGTAATGGTCCCGGAACGAGTGGTTCTGCGCCGGATCGAGCACCTCGAGCAGCGCGGACGACGGATCGCCGCGCCAGTCGGCGCCGACCTTGTCGACCTCGTCGAGCAGGATCACCGGGTTCATCGTCCCGGCGTCCCGCAGAGCACGGACGAGCCGGCCCGGAAGCGCGCCGATGTAGGTGCGCCGATGGCCCCGGATCTCGGCCTCGTCGCGGACGCCGCCGAGCGACATGCGGACGAACTCGCGTCCGAGCGCGCGGGCGATCGACTCGCCGATCGAGGTCTTGCCGGTGCCGGGCGGGCCGACGAGGGTGAGAATGGCGCCGGAGCGCTTGTCCGGCTCGATCCCCCGCTCCTCGCGCAGCTTGCGCACCGCGATGTACTCGACGATCCGGTCCTTGACGTCCTCGAGGCCCTCGTGGTCTGCGTCGAGCACCTCGCGCGTGCGCGCCGGGTCGAGCAGCTCCTCCGAGCGCTTGCCCCACGGCACCGCGAGGATCCAGTCGAGGTAGTTGCGGATCACGGACGCCTCCGGCGAGCTGTCGCCCTGCCGCTCGAGGCGGGTGAGCTCGCGCTCGGCCTGCTCGCGGACCGGCTCCGGCAGCTCGGCCTCCTCCAGCTTGCGCCGGTACTCGTCGACGACGGACGCGTCGTCCTCGCCGAGCTCCTTGCGGATCGACTCCATCTGCCGGCGGAGGATGTAGTCGCGCTGCTGCTTGGCGGTGCCCTCCTCGACGTCGTCGCGGATCCGCTTGCGGATCTGCATCTCGGCGAGCCGCTCGCGCTGGAGCTCGATCGCGTAGGCGAGGCGCTCCTTGACGTCGAGCGTCTCCAGGAGGCGAACCTTCTGCTCGAAGCTGAAGTCCGGGGCATAGCCGACGGTGTCCGCGAGCGCGCCCGGCTCGGTGATCGAGCGGACGAAGGCCGAGATGCGGCCGTCGTCGCCGCGCAGCTCGAGGATCTCCTCGACCACGGCGCGGTATTCGCGCTCGAGCTCGCGCGTGCGCGCATCCGACGCCTCGGCGTCCGGGCGCTCGTCGACCTCGACGCGCAGCGTTCCCTGGGCGTCCGTTTGCGCGGCGCCGGCGACGCCGCGGTGCAGGCCGCTGAGCGACACCGCCCGGCCACCGCCCGGCAGCCGCACGCGATCGGTCACCTCGGCGACCGTGCCGACGCTCGCATAGTCGTTTTCATGGCGCGGGACGAGCAGCACGCGCTGCTCCGAGCCCACGTCCACGGTCAGGGTCACGTTCATGTTCGGGAAGACGACGAGGTCCTCCAGGGGTACGAGCAGCATGCTCACGCCTTCACTCCTTCTCTCTGCTGGTGTCATATCCCTATCAACTACAAAAAGGATACTTGTATTCCCGGCGCCGGTCGTGCTCCGACTAAACCTGCGTATGATCGGCCCATGCCGAGAGCGGCCCCGCTCGCCACGCGCAGCGACGCGCCGAAGGTCGGTGCGCGCGTTCGCTCGCTCCGGCGGGAGCGGGGGCTGACGATCGAGCAGCTCGCGGCCGCGACAGGGCTGACGAAGGGCTTCATCAGCCAGTTGGAGCGCGACCGGACGGCGCCGTCGCTGTCGTCGATCGCGCGGATCTGCGATGCGCTCGGCATCCCGCTCAGTCACATCTTCGAGAGCGAGCCGGGGCCCGCCCTCGTGCGGCGAAGCGAGCGCGCCCGCGCCGGTGGCACTGCTGCAAGCGAGAACCATCTGCTGTCGTCGAGGGACGAGGGCCGGTTCCAGGCGATCGAGTCGGAGATCGCCCCGGGAGCAGGCGCCGGAGACGAGCTTTCGTCGCTCCCGGGCGAGATGGAGTTCGTCTACGTGCTCGCCGGGACGATCGAGCTGCGGGTCGGCGACGAGCGCCACCTGCTCGGCGAGGGCGACGCGCTCACCTATCCGCTGTCGAAGCCCCACACCTGGCGCAACGGCTCCGCCACGGAAGGCGCCCGCGTGCTCTGGGTCTCCGTGCCCAATCCGTACTAGGAGGGTTTGGCGAAACAGCGGCTGAGCCGCCGGGCCGCTCTGCCAAACCCTCCCAGCGGCTCAAGTTCGGCCGTCAGAGGCCGAAAACCAGGGCAGACCGATGCCGGCACGCCTCCGCCTCCCTGCTGCTCTGCTTCTCTGCGCGCTCACGACCGCGTTGCTCTCACTCGCGCTCTGGCGGATGGAGAACGACGACGTCCGCAGCGAGGCGCGCGAGCACGCCCACGGCGCCGCCGTCGCGCTGGAAGAGCGCACGGGCGCGGCGCTCCTCGCCCTCCAGGGGGTCCGCGCGGCTTACGACGTCTCGCCGGAAGCATTCGCGACCTACGCCCGCGTCCCGCTCACCCGGCGCGAGATCGTCGCCGTCGGTTGGGCTCCGCGCGTCCCGGCAGCCGAGCGCAACCAGCTCGAAGCCTCGGAGCAGATCCGCATCGGCGCTCCCGCCGACGCGCTCTTCACCTATCCGCTGCTCCATCAGCAGCCCGTCACGCCCACGCCGGATGTGCTCGACCTCGGCTCCGATCCGTCCCTCGGCAAGGCGCTCCGAATCGCGCGCACGATGGGCGAGCCTCGCCTCTCCGCGCCTGTCCGGCTGCAGGGCGACGGCCGGCTCGGCGTCTTCGCCTTCGTCCCCGTGTTCGACCGCGAGCTTCCCACCGGCACGCCGGGCCAGCGCCGCGACGCCCTGCTCGGCGTCGTCGCGGGCGCCTTCGCAGCCGACGAGCTCGCCCGAGCCGCGCTCTCCGGCCTGCCCGACGATCTGGACGTGCGGGTCACCGACGGCGACGCCGTCCTCGCGCACGGCCCCGGCGGCGCCGCGGTGGCGCACGCACACCTTGGCGGGCGCACGTGGCGCGTGTCGCTCTCGCCCGCGGCTGCGTCGCCCGTCGCGCCGATCGGCATCGCGGGCGCCGGCCTCGCGTTGATGATCCTGCTCGTCGTCGGCTCGCTGCGCGCCCGACGCGCCGCCTCGCAGCTCGGCGCCGAACGCCAGGCACGACAGCTCGTTGCAGACGCCAGCGAGGCGCTCGTGCTCGAGCTTGGCCACGACGGCGTCATCCGAACGTGCTCGGCTGCGTCCCACACCCTGCTCGGCTACGAGCCGTGGGAGCTGATCGGAACCGAGGTCTACACGCTGCTCCACCCTGAGGACCTCGTATCGCCGCCGAACGGGCCGCAACGCTACGCCCACAAGGACGGGAGCTACGTCGTCCTCGAGGGGCGTCGCCTCTCCCGCCGGGACGAGCACGGCCTCGTGTCGGGCCTCGTCACCGTCCTGCACCCGAGCGGCCCCGCGGGCCGCACCGTCGAGCAGCGGATGCTGGACGCGATCGCGCTCGAGCCCGATCCCGTCGAGCTCTTCTCCGTCGTCGCCGAGGAGATCGCCCTCGACCTCCAGGTGCCGGCAGCCGCCGTCGTCCGCTTCGAAACCGGCGGCTTCGGCACGATCGTCGGAGCGTGCGAGCCACGTGGCTCGGCGGGCCTCGTCCCCGGTACCCCGGTCCCGCTCGAAGGCAACGAGCCGGCCGCACTCGTCTTCCGGTCCGGGCAGCCGGTCTCCGGAGCGGCTCCGATCCGCGTCGGTGCGCGCCTCTGGGGCGCCATCGTCGCCGAGACCGCAGCAACCAGCCGCCTCTCCGAGCTTGCCGTCGCGGCCCAGCCCGCGGTCGCGTTCGCGGATGCGAGCGCCCAGCTCGGCGCGCTCGCGACTCGCGACGCGCTCACGAACCTGCCCGACAACCGCGCCTTCCACGAGCAGCTCCGGGCCGAGACCCGGCGCGCGCAGCGGCACGAGCGCGCACTCTCGCTCGTCCTGATCAACGTCGACGGCTTCAAGCAGATCAACGCCGAGCATGGCCGGCTTGCCGGCGACCGCGTCCTGGCCGAGGTCGGTCGGCGGCTGGCCGCCACTGTCCGAAACGGCGAGCTCGTCTCGCGGCTCTCCGCTGACCACTTCGGCTGGATCCTGCCCGAGACGGAGGGGCTGAACGGCTGGATCGCAGCCGAGCGCGCCCGCCGCGCGCTCGCGGCCGAGCCCGTCGAAGGCGTTGGCCGTATCAGTGCCTCCGCCGGCGTCTCCGACTTCGAGGAGGTCGCAGGCCCCGATGAGCTGCTGGCACTCGCCGAGGTGGCGCTCGTGCACGCGAAGAGCTCCGGCGGCGACGCGACCTTCCGCTACAGCCCCGAGCTCGACGGCGCCGGCGAGCACGAACCAGAATCTCTCGGCGACAACGGCGCCTCCCGCCTGCGGGCGCTCGCGCGGGAGCTCGACGCAGAGGACCCCGGCACCGAGGGCCACTCGGAGCGGGTCGCGCGCCTGGCGGAGAAGCTCGCGCTGACGAGCGGCTGGACCCCGGCTCGCGCGATCAAGCTGGCCCAGGCGGCGCTCCTCCACGACGTCGGCAAGCTCGGGATCGACGAGGAGGTCCTGCGCAAGCCGGGGCCCCTCTCGGACAAGGAGCTGGAGCAGATCCGGAACCATCCCGACACCGGCGCCGAGCTGGCCGTCAACGCGCTCGACGAGGAGCAGTTGAGCTGGATCCGCCACCACCACGAGCGCTGGGACGGCACCGGCTATCCGTCCGGCACGGCCGGGGATCTGATCCCGGCGGGCGCGCGACTGCTCGCGCTCGCGGAGGCCTGGGATTCGATGACCTCGAGCCGCGTCTACGGGGAGGCGCTCCCCGCCGCCGACGCCCTCGGGGAGTGCAAGTTCGAACGAGAGCGGCAGTTCGCGCCGGAGGCGGTCGACGCGCTCGAGCGGCTCTGGGCGCTGGGCGGTCTCACCGCCGGCGTCCGCAGCGCCACCGCCGACTAGCGGAAGCGCTCCAGCGCAGTGAGCGCGACTCGGCCGGCAAGCACGTCCGAGGCGGTGCCGACGCCGGCCCGGTCCCACGTCAGGACGCTCGCGACGAAGACGCCACCCTCGTAGAAGACGAGGCCCGCGTCGTGCCGCGCGGTACCGAGCCAGCCGGCCTTGTGGAGGACGGGGATGCCACCGGCGAAACGTCCGAGCTTGCCGCGGTCGGGGACGTGCGCGAGCTGCCAGAGCAGATACCGAGCTTCGGCGCCCGTGACGCCGAGGCCGAGCAGAGGACCGCGATTGCCTGCGGCAAGGAGCGTCGCCCGGAAGAGGCGGGCGAGGTCCCACGCCGTCGTGTGCTTGCCGACGCCGAACGCCGGCGCGTCTTCGACCCGCACGGGGATCGGCCCCTGCGGGGCTCGAGTCGTCTCGTAGCCTCCGTACATCTCCGAGTCGGCCAGGCCGAGCGCGCGCATCGTCTCGTTGACACGGGCCGAGCCCGCCCCCGTCGAGCCTGCGAGCCACACCTCGAGTGCGTTCGCGGCGTCGTTGTCGGAGTGCACGAGCATCGAGCGCAGCAGGGCGTCGAGCCGGGAGCCCGGCTGCGGCTTGCCCTGCTGGGCGCGTAGCACGGCGACGGCGATCGCCAGCTTGAGAGTCGAGGCGGCGGGGAAGCGGGCGCGCGCATTCCAGGCAGCCCCGCGCCCGCTGCGAAGATCCTGGACGTAGACGGCGCTCGTGCCGTGAAAGCCCCGGGTGAGCGAGCGCACGGTGCGGGTCAACGCCGCGTCTTCGCGCCCGGCGCGCGCGGACCCGCTCGCTGCAGGCGGCAGCCCGAAGACGCTCCGCACGACGCTCGACGACCTCCGCCCGCTCCGGTCGAGGGTGGTGACACGCACGTCCGCCTCCCGGCGGGGCAGCTCGACCCGGATCGAGAAGCTGCGTCCGCGCAGAGGCCGGTCCGCGAGCACACGCTCACCGATCCGCACGATCAGCCGTCGGGTGCCGGCCGGCGCGGTCCCGGCGACGAGGCCGAACGAGACCTCGTGCGCCGCCGGCGCCACGATCGCCGGAGGAGGGAGGGCCGGAGCGTCGATCATGCTTGCATCATGGCCATCCTGGCTCATCTCGACCTGGACGCATTCTTCGCCGCCGTCGAGGAGCTGGAGCAGCCGCAGCTCCGAACGCGACCGCTCGTCGTCGGGGGAGACCCGCATGGGCGCGGTGTCGTCTCGACGGCCAACTACGTCGCCCGGCAGTTCGGCATCCACTCGGCGATGAGCTGCGCGGAAGCACTCCGCCGCTGCCCCCAAGCGGTCTTCGTCCGCCCCCGGCACACGCTCTACCGCGAATACTCACAGGCCGTCTGGGCCTCGGTGCGCGAGGTCGTCCCGGGCGTCGAGCGCACGGGGCTCGACGAGGGGTATCTCGACTTCATCGGCCTCGCCTCCAACTTCGCCAGGGCGCGTGCGGTCGCCGAGGCCGTCCAGACCTCGGTGCGGGCGGCGACGAGCCTTTCCTGCTCCCTCGGCGTCGCACCGACGAAGGTCGTCGCCAAGGTCGCCTCCGATCGCCGCAAGCCGGGCGGGATCACCGTCGTGCCGGCGGGCACGGAGGCGCGGTTCCTGGCGCCGTTCGCGGTGCGCGCGCTCCCGGGCGTCGGGCCGCGCGCCGAGCAGCGGCTGGCCGCCGCGGGCGTCACGAAGATCGGCGAGCTCGCGGCGCTCTCCGACCTCGACCTCCGCGCGCTCCTCCCCGGCCAGGTCGGACGCATGCTCCGCGACCGCGCGCTGGGAGTCGATCCCCGCGGCCTCGAAACGACGAGCGAGCGGATCTCGATCTCGGTCGAGGAGACGTTCGAGCGCGACCTGCAGGACCGCGGGCTCCTGCACGCGGAGTTGAGACGGATGGCCGACCGGCTCGGCGAGCATCTCCGCCGGGACGGCCTCTCGGCCCGGACGGTGACCGCGAAGCTCCGCTACGGCGACTTCTCGATCCGCAGCCGCTCGACGAGCCTCGACGTTGGCATCGACGACCCGGCCCGGATCGGCGAGCTTGCCTGCTCGCTCCTCGACCGCGGCCTCCACGACCGGCCGGGCGCGCTACGGCTCGTCGGCGTCGGCGTCTCGGGCCTGACCGACTTCCGCCAGCTCTCGCTCGACGAACCCGACTTAGTTGCTGACAGCAACTAAGTCGCGGGTCTCGTCGCCGGCGAGGTCGGCCGGCGTCTTGCCCTCGTCGTTCGCGAGTGCGGGGTCGGCGCCCGCTTCGAGCAGCGCTTCGACGCTTTCGCGATCGTCGTTCTGGGCGGCAGAGTGCAACGGGGTGAAGCCGCCGTCCTGCGTCGCGCTCGGGTCGGCGCCGCGCTCGAGGAGGAGCTTCACGATCTCCGGGTGGCCGCCCGATGCCGCACTGTGCAGCGGAGTCACGTGGAGGCGCTCATTGCGCGCGACGACGTTCACGTCGGCGCCTCGCTCGACGAGGATCCGCGCAGCGTCCTCCTGGCCGAAGAAGGCCGCGAAGTGGAGCGCGGTGAAGCCGTCGGGCGACCAGGCGCGTGCCAGGTCCGGCTCGCCGTCGAGCAGCTCCTCGAGGCCACGTGTCCGGCCGACAGCCGCGGCGTCGAACACGTCGAGCGGCGGATTGGCCTCGAGTAGCACGTCGACAAGCTCCCCCTTGCCGCGGTAGAGCGCATGGAGCACGGGCGAGAGCCCGTCCTCGTTCCGCGTGCCTGCCAGGTCTGGCCGCGCCTCGAGCTGCTCCCGGAGCCGTTCTTCGTCCCCCGCGGCGATCGTCTCGAAGAGGCTCACGCGCGAACTATGCCCGGAGCAAGGGACGCGTGAGGCAGGTCGGTCCGCCGTCGCCCTTGCGCGAGATCTCGTCCCCCTTGTAGGTCACGACCTCCACGCCGGCCGCCTCCAGCCGCCGCCGAGTCTCCTCGTTGCCCTCCAGAGCGAGCGCGCGGCGAGGTGCGAGCGCGAGCACGTTCGGGCCCATCGTCTCGAACTCCTCGTCGGGGACGTCGATCGTCTCGATCCCGCGCTCGTGCAGCAGCTCGATCAGCCGCACGGGCGCCAGCCGCGGGTAGACGAGCGCGAGGTCGTCGGCGAGAGGCGAGATCAGACTCATCAGGTGCATCACCTCGCCACGGCCGTTCCAGTGGGGCAGGTCGTACGAGAGCACCTCCGCATCGGGGAAGGCAGCCTGAAGCTGCTCGACGCCCGCTGCGTTCGTCCGATAGCCGCGGCCGACGAGCAG
>JAWVCV010000134.1:0-16741 GCA_033858115.1 Gaiellaceae bacterium | reverse complement strand
TCGTTCGGCGAGGTCGCGCTCGCGATGGGGATCCCGCGGACCGCGTCGGTGCGGGCGGTCACGCCCGCCGTCGTGGCCAGCTGCGACAGCGCGACGTTCGACGAGCTGCTGCGGCCCCTGTTCGCCGATGAGTGACGTCCTGCTCCTGCATCCGGGCATCGGCGACTCCCGGTCGTGGGCGTCGCAGGTCGAGGCGCTGCGGGAGGCGGGCCACCGTCCGATCGCACCGGACCTCCCCGGCTACGGGACCGAGCCGCTCCGCCCGGGGCGGCTCTCCTACGTCGAGCACGTCGCGGCGCTCCTCGACGGCTCCGCCGTCGTCATCGGGTGCTCACTCGGCGGGCGGATCGCGCTCGAGCTCGCGGTCGAGCGGCCTGAGCTCGTCGAGCGCCTCGTCCTCGTCAACGCCGCGCTCCCCGGCTGGACGTGGTCGCCGGAGGTGCAGGCGGCAAACGACGCCGAGGATGCCGCGCTCGACCGGGGCGACCTCGCCGCCGCCGCGGAGACGAACCTCTTCTGGCTCGGGCCGGAAGCCACCGAGGAGGTGCGCGAGCTCGTGCTCGAGATGGTGACCCGGTCGTTCGAGCTCCAGCTCCCGGTCTACGAGCAGGTCGAGAGCGTGCCTGTCGAGCCGGCTGTGAACGAGCGATTGGGCGAGATCGGAGCGCCGACGCTGATCGTCGTCGGCGGCGCCGATGTGCCGGACATGGTCGAGATTGCGTCGGTGCTCGCCGCCGGGATACCCGACACCCGTTCGGCGACGATCGAGGGCGCCGGGCATCTGCCGGGTCTCGAGCGGCCGGAGGAGCTCAACCGGCTGCTGCTCGACTTTCTTCGCTGACGACCGCGTCCGAGAGCGCCGGCCAGGCCGTCTTCGACCACTCGCCGAACTCGCGGTCGGTGAGGACGACGAGCGAGAGGGCCTGGTCCGGGTCGACCCAGAGGAACGTGCCCGAGCCGCCGAAGTGGCCGAACGTGCGCGGCGAGGTCAGCCCTCCCGACCAGTGGCCCGCCTTGTCGTCCTTGAGCTCGAAGCCGAGGCCCCAGTCCAGCGGGTCGAAGCGTCCGAAGTCGGGAAGCACGCCCGCCAGCCCCGGGAACGCCACCACAGTCGCCTCTGCGACCGTCTCCGCGGCGACGAGCGTCGGCGCGAGCAGCTCCCGCGCAAGCGCGGCCGCGTCCGGCAGGGTGCCGTAGACGTCCGCCGCCGCGGAGCCGCGCAGCTCGGCGCCCATCCCGAGCGGCCGGAAGACGGCCTCCGCGAGGTAGCGCTCGAACGGCATCTCCGCGCGCTCCGCCACGTGGGCGGCGAGCACCTCGAAGCCCTGGTTCGAATAGATCCGCCGTCTGCCGACGGGCGCGATCGGCGGACCGTCGTCGAAGGGCAGGCCGCTGGCGTGGGCGAGCAGGTGCCGCACGGTCGATCCTTCCGGGCCGGCGGGCTCGTCGAGGTCGACCACGCCCTCCTCGACCGCGACGAGCGTCGCGAGCGCGCTCGCGGACTTGCTGACCGAGGCCCACCGGAAGACGTGTCCCTCCGGTCCGTGCCGCGCGACGACCCCCTCCGGGCGAATGACTGCCGCGGCGGCGTGGTCGGCGTCCCAATCGTCGATCTGGCGCAGGGCTTCCACGGCGGTGGATACTAGATCGATGGAACGCCGCCTCATCTCGGGGCACTCGCCCATGGAGCCGGTCTTCGGCTACTCGCGGGCCGTCGTGGTCGGCCGCACCGTCCATCTCGCGGGCACGGCGCCGATCCCGAAGGAGGGCGAGCCGCCGGAGGGAGCCTACGAGCAGATGCGGCTCTGCCTCGAGATCGCCCGCGAGGCGCTCGAGCAGGCGGGGGCGCGCTTCGAAGACGTCGTCCGCACGCGGATGTTCATCGTCGACGCCGGCGACTGGCAGGAGGTCGCGCGGGCGCACGGCGAGGTGTTCGGCGAGATCCGGCCCGCCTCGACGGCGATCGTGACCAACCTGCTCGACCCGCGCTGGCGCGTCGAGATCGAGGCGGAGGCCGTTCTCCCAGGATGAAGCAGATCTATCCCCACACGATCACGGGCAAGGGCGCGCCGCAGGGCGGCAGCGTGCTCGACCACACGTTCGGGCAGTCCGACCCCTACACGCTGGGGGTCGAGGAGGAGTACATGCTCCTCGACGGAGAGACGTTCGACCTCGTCCAGCATATCGACACCGTGCTGCACGCGATCTCGGGCCACGAGCTCGAGCCGCGAATCAACGCAGAGCTGATGCAATCGGTGCTCGAGATAGCGACGCCCGTGTGCCGCAACGCAGGGGACGTCCAGCGTGAGCTACTGAAGCTGCGCGCCTACGTCACAGGGGTCGCCCGCGAGAAGGGCCTGCGTGTCGGCTCGGCCGGCACGCACCCGTTCAGCCTCTTCGAGCGGCAGCGGATCACGGCGCGCGACCGCTATCGCAACCTCGTCGACCAGCTGCAGTACATCGCGCGGCGCGAGCTGATCTTCGGCATGCACGTGCACGTCGCCGTCGACGACGCCGAGAAGGCGATCCAGGTCGTGAACGGGCTGCTGCCGCAGCTCGGGCCGCTTCTCGCCCTCTCGGCATCCTCTCCCTTCTGGCGCGGCGAGCCGACCGGCCTGACGTCGAGCCGCCAGATGGTCTTCGCGGCGTTTCCGCGCTCAGGTCCGCCCCCGCGCTTCCGCGACTACGCCGACTACGCCGAGGTCGTCGGCCACCTCGAGCGCACCGGCTGCATCGCCGACTACACGCACATCTGGTGGGACATCCGGCTGCACCCGCGGCTGGGGACGATCGAGATCCGGATCTGCGACGCGGTCACGCGCGTCGAGGACGCCGTGGCGCTCGCCGCCTACTGCCAGGCGCTCGTGAAGCAGCTCTCCGAGCAATACGAGCGCGGCGAGCAGATCCCGTCGTACCACCGCATCCTCACGACGGAGAACAAGTGGCTCGCCGCTCGCTACGGCCTCGAGGCGCCGGTGATGGACCTGGCGACCGGCGCGCGCAACCGCACGCCGGTCGCACAGCTGATCCGGCGGACACTCAAGGAGATCACGCCGCATGCCCGCGAGCTCGGCTCGGAGCGCGAGCTGGAGGGGATCGGCGAGATCCTCGGACGCGGCAACGGCTCCGATCGCCAGCTGCGGGTCTTCAACGCCAACCGCGACATCGTCGAGGTGGTCGAGGAGATCGCGAAGGCGACCGAGGCCGTTCCCGTCGCTGCGAGCTAGCTACGGCTTCGCCAGCGCCGTCACCTTGAACGTGGCCGTGTCGACGACTGCGAGCCGGTTCCCACCGCGCTTCGCCAGCACGAGGGAGCGGCCTCCGTCCGCGAGCGAGAGGCGCACCGCAGCGAGGCGTTGCGCGCTCGTGCGCCACGGCAGGTCGACGCAGAACGCGCGTCGGCCGGAGGTGTCGAGCGCGTGGACGAAGCCAGTGCCGTTGGGCTTGGCGTAGAAGGTGTAGGCCCAGGCGCCGTTTGCGCTGCGAGCGCGCGCCCACGGCGAACCGTTCATCTCCTCGTCTGGCTCGCGCCGGTCGATGATCGCGCCGCCCACCGGGCTGCCGGTGAGCAAGCTGACCGCACGGACCTTGTAGCGCGGCGTCGGCCCCGTGCCGAGGTACTGGATCGCGTAGAGCGTCTGGCCGTCGGGCGAGAGGGCGTCGTAGGACCAGCGACCGGGGAGCGTGATCGCCTTCTTCAGGCGCATCGTCGTCGTGCGCAGGACCGCAAAGCTCGTCTGCTTCTCGCCGGCTCCGAAGTCTGCGAGCACAAGCGTCTTCCCGTCCCGGGAGATCCCCTCGGTCGTGCCGTCGAACGCCACGACGGGGATCCCGAACGCGCCGCGGACGGTCCCGTACCGGAGCACGCGCCCGTCGCTCGTGCGCACCGCGGCGATCGTGGTCGTCCCCGCGCCGGGCAGGGCCACGTACCGAACCCCGACGGATCCGTCGACGGCGCCGTCCCAGCCGACCACCACCCCCGGCGACGGGCCTCCCTTGGCTGCGACGGCGGCGCTCGTGGCGAGCGCGAGCGGAACGAGTGCGAATGCGATCAGGCGGAGCATGGTTCGGCCTCCTTCTCAGCGGTGTCGTCTCCTCTACGCCTGTCAGGCCGTTCTGGGTCCCGGACCTCGGAGGCGCCTCTGCCCGTATCAGGGGCATGGACCGCCGCGAGTTCCTTGCAGCCGCCGCAGCGCCGCTCGTGCTCGGAGCGATTCCGTCTGCGTTCGGCGCCACGCGAGGCGGGACGCCGCTCGCCCTCGTCACCGCCGATCTGGAGTCGGCGATCGTCGCGGTCGACCTCACCAGCGGCGTCGTCCTCCGGCGGCTTGCGACCCCGACGGGCCCGCGCAGCATCGAGAGCATCGGCGCGGTCGGCGCCCTCGTCGCCCATACGGCGAGCGGGCGCATGAGCCTGGTCGATTCCTTTCTGCGCGTCCGGCCCGTCAAGGGCGAGTTCGGCGCGCCTCGCTACACGGCCGCGTCCCCCGAGCTCCGATTCGCCTACGTGAGCGACTCGGAGCGAGAGGAGATCGTGGTCGTCGACGTCCGCTCTCGGCAGGTCGTCGGCCGCACCGCGGTCGGCGGCCCGGCCCGGCACCTCTCGCTCGATCCGCTCGGAGGCCGGCTCTGGGTCGCGCTCGGGTCGAAAGCAGCTGCAGTCGCGGTCGTCGACGTCACCCTGCCGCGCCGGCCGCGGCTCGTAGGCACGTTCAAGCCCCCGTTCCTCGCGCATGACGTCGGCTTCACGCCGGGCGGCCGGCGCGTTTGGGTCACCTCGGGCGACCGGGACCGGCTCGCCATCTACGACGCGGCCAGCGCCAGGCTGCTCCGCACGTTCCCAGGCGACGCCCCGCCGCAGCACGTCACCTTCCACCGCGACCGTGCCTTCGTCACGAGCGGTGACGACGGCGTTCTCCGGGTGCACTCGCTCGACGGGCGCCGGCTGAACACGGTGTCGGTGCCAACCGGCTCCTACAACGTCCAGGAAGGCTGGGACCGGATCCTGACACCCTCGCTCGCGCAGGGGACGCTCTGCGTGTTCGGCACCGCCGGGGTGCAGCTGGCACGGCTGAAAGTGGCCCGCTCGTCCCATGATGCGTGCGTCATCGTCGGCACCTAGCTTCGGCGTGGACCTTTCGGCGGCCCGCGCTCGTATAGTCGCCGGATGGCCGCCGCCGGCCGCGACGAGCGCGCCTCCGTGCGCGCGGCTCAGCGGGGACACGCCTCGGGGATCGAGGCGCTCTTCCGCCTGCACTGGCCCCGCGCCTTTCGGACCGCCTATCTCGTCGTGCACGACGCCGCCGCCGCGGAGGACATCGCCCAGGAGGCCTTCCTGGCGGCCGTGCGCAACCTCGACCGCTTCGACCGCGGGCGCCCCTTCGGCCCCTGGCTGCACCGCATCGTCGTCAACCGCGCGATCGACTGGACGCGCGCCCGCCAGCTGCGCGGCGAGGCGGAGCTGCAGGATGCGCTGGCCGCGCCCGAGCAGGCCGGCGCACTCGACGAGTCGCTGCTCGGAGCGCTGGCGGCCCTGCCTCCGGAGCATCGCGCCGTGATCGTCCTCCGTCACCTGCTCGAGTACACGCCGGGCGAGATCGCGGAGCTGCTCGGCCTGCCGCGCGGCACCGTCAACTCCCGCCTGCGGCGCGGGCTCGACTCGCTCAAGGAGCAGCTGTGAGGAGAGAGCTCGAGCGGATCGAGATCCCGGACGAGCACGAGGCGCGCGAGCGGGCGTGGCGGCTCGTCGAGAGGGCCTTCGCCGAGCGCGAGCCGCAGCCCCAGCGCCGGTCGTGGAAGCCAATCGCGGTGCTGGCGGTCGCGCTCGTCGCGATCGCGGGGCTGCTGAGCCCGCCGGGGCGCGCGGTACTCGACGAGATCCGTCAGGTCGTCGGCGTGAAGGAGTCACAGCCCGCGTTGTTCTCGCTGCCCGCAGCCGGGCGGCTGCTCGTGCTCTCGGACGCGGGGGCCTGGGTCGTCGACCGCGACGGGTCGAAGCGGCTGCTCGGCGACTACCGCGAGGCATCCTGGTCGCCGTTCGGGCGCTTCGTGGTCGTGTCGCGGGCGAACGAGCTCGTCGCGATGGCGCCGGGAGGCGACGTGCACTGGACCCTCCCCCGGCCGGACGTCCGCTTCCCGCGCTGGGGCGGCAGCCGCACGGACACGCGCATCGCCTACCTCTCGGACGGCGAGCTGCGCGTGGTTGGCGGGAATGGCAAAGGCGACCGACTGCTCGACTCGCAGCCGGCCGACCGCGCGCCGATGTGGCGTCAGGGCGCGGGCCATGTCCTCGTCTACCAGCGGCGCGACGGCACGATTCGTGCTGTCGACGCCGACACGGGCGCAGAGCTCGAGCGCAAGGTTCCTCCTGAGACATTCCTGTCCCAGGCCGACCTGGCGCTCGCGCACGACCTGCTCGGCGTCGGCGACTTCGCCACGCCGGTCCGCTCGCCCGACGGCCGCTGGCTCGCCGTCGGCTGGGCGGAGGCCGACCAGTTCGTCTTCGTGCGCGCGGCCGGCGGGCGGCAGATCCGCGCCGTCGCGAATGTCTCCGCGCAATTCCGCTCGCGCTCGTTCCCTACGATCGCCGGGTGGTGCTGCGCGCCCTGATCCTCGCCGCGTTCCTGGCGGCCCCGCCCCAACAGCTGGGGCGCTCGTACGAAGGACGGCCGATCGACGTCGTGCACGTCGCCGGCAGCGGAATGCGGATCCTCGTCGTCGGCTGCATCCACGGCGACGAGTGCGAGGGGACCGAAGTGACCAGTCTCCTCGAGCAGGCGCGCAACCAGCCCGTCGACCTCTGGCTCCTGCCGAACCTGAACCCGGATGGATTCGCGAAGGGGGTGCGGGGCAACGGCCGCGGCGTCGACCTCAACCGCGATTTTTTCGCCGCGACGCAGCGCGAGACCCGCATCGCGCGGAAGCTGATCCTGCGGCTGCGTCCCGACGTGACGATCTGGTTCCACCAGCCCCAGGGGGTCGTGCGCGCCTGGGGCCCGAGTCGCGCGCTCGCGCGACGGTACGCGGCCCTCGCGGGCGTCTCCTACACGTCGCTCCCGTGGCCGCCGGGAAGCGCGTCGCGCTGGCAGAACGGGCTCGGCATGCGTTCGTTCGTCGTCGAGCTTCCCCGGGGCGAGTTGCCCGATCGCGCGGCACGAAGGTACGCCGCAGCGGTGCTGCGGCTCGCGGAGTAGATTCGGCGCGTGTTCTGGCTCGACAGCGGCAGGGCGACCGAGCTCGAAGAGCTGCTGGCGGACGGCCCGATCCTGCTGCTCTTCTATCTCCACGACTGGTCGTCGACCTGAACGCAAGAGCTGCGCCTCCTGCGTGACAGGCGGCCGGAGTTCCAGCGTGCCGGCGTGCGCGCGTTCGGCGTCTCGCGCGACTCGCACTGGTCCCATCGCGCCTGGAAGGACGCGCTCGGGATCAACGTGCCGCTGCTCTCGGACTGGAACGGCGCGCTGGCGCGGCTGCTCGGGGCCTCACGGACGTGGCACGGCATGAAGGGGGTGCCGCGTCGCAGCGCCTTTCTCCTCGGCGAGGGCGCTACCGTGCTCGGATCGTGGCAATACGAGGACTCGGAGGTGCCCGACTTCGACGAGCTGCTCGCCGCCGTGGAGGCGTTGTCGCCCTAGCCGTCGTGCTCTATCTCGGCGCCGGCGTGCTCGCGACCTCCCCCGCCGTCTTCCAGACCGACCGCTTCCTCGGCTACGGCGTCGCGCGCGAGGGACGCGTCACGCCCGGCGACCACCTGCAGACGATCTACAACCTGTGGCTGCCCGGTCACCAGCTCGCTCACGGCCGCGAGCCCTGGCTCGACCCGTACAGCTTCCAGCCCGAGGCGGAGCGGCGACTGAACTTCCCCGGCTGGCCGTTCGCGCTCGTCTTCGCGCCGCTGAAGGCGCTCTTCGGGACCGTGACGGGATGGAACCTCTTCGTGCTGCTGACCTACGCCGGCGCGGGTGGCTTCGCGGCGCTCTGGTTGCGCGCGCTCGGCCTCCCGCTCGAGGCAGCGCTCCTGGGCGGTCTGGCATTCGCGCTTGCCCCGTACCGCGTCGCGCACTCGGCCGGCCACTTGCTGGGGCCCGTCTCGATGCTGTTGCCGCTCGCGCTCTATGGCGTCGAGCGGCGGTCGGCCTGGCTGTCCGCTGCGGCGCTCGCGTCGATCCCGCTGGCGGGCCAGGTGCATCTCGCGCTGGGCGCGATTCCGTTCGTCGTCGCATATGCCGTCGCCCGCGACCGGCTGCGGCTCGGCGCGGTCGCCGGCGCTGCCGCCATCGTGGCCGGGGCCGCGGTGTGGGCGGTAGCGCTCGACGGCGCCGGCGAGCGGTCCTTCGCCGAGGTCGGCCGCTACTCCGCCCGGCTCGGCGACTTCCTCGCCCGCGACCCGGGAGCCTTCGAGCACTTCGTCTACCTCGGCTGGCTGCTCCCGCTCGCAGCGCTCGCCGGCATCGTCACCTTGTGGCTCAGTAACACAAGGTTCCGCTCGCGTCCGCTCGCGGCGGTGCTCGGACTCGGGGCCCTCGTCCCCTGCCTGCTCGCGCTCGGCGCCAACCTGCCCGGATATGGCTTGCTCTGGCGGCATACGCCTCTGCACGCGACGCGGGTCCCCGAGCGGATGCTCCCGATCGCCTGCCTCTGCCTCGCCGCGCTCGCGGCGCTCGCGATCGCTTGTGTTACAGGAACACAAAGTCGCCGGCGGCTCGTGACGGGGATCGCGTTCGCGCTCGTCGTCGCCGACCTCTGGGTGCCGCTCTACGACCCGCTCAACGCCGACGAGCAGAACGCGATCTACGCTCGGGTGAGGGAGGCGCCGCCCGGACGACTGCTCGAGCGGCCGCCGCTGGCGCCGGACTCCTTCCCCGGCAGCGTCTACCTCTACTACTCGATGCAGGCTCCTCGCGAGCGCCCGCTCGGCTATTCGACGGCGGCGCCGCCGATCGCGTTCCGCACCGCCCGGCTGCTGACGTGGGCGCCGGACGATCCCGCGCTCCTCAGCCGCCTCGGGGTTCGCGTGATCGTCGGCTACCGGGACGGCCGGCCGGCCGCCGTCGCCACCGTGCCTTAGCTACATCCCCATCGAGTGGTAGCCGGCGTCCACGTAGAGCGTCGTCCCGGTCACGTTCTTCGCATCGTCCGAGAGCAGGAAGGCAGCGGCGGCTCCCACGTCGTCGGCGTCGATGTGGCGGCGCAGCGGCGCGCGCTCGACGAACATCGACTCCATCTCGGTGAAGCCTGCGATCGAGCGAGCCGCCAGCGTACGGACAGGCCCGGCCGACACGGCATTGACCCTGATCTCCTTCTCGCCGAGATCCCAGGCGAGGTACTTGACCGACGCGTCGAGGGTCGCCTTCGCAACGCCCAGGACGTTGTAGTGGGGGACGGCCCGCTCGCCACCGAGGTAGGTCATCGTGACGATCGAGCCACCGCCCGCGGCGGTCATCAGCGGCTCCGCGGCCCGCGCCGCGGCAACCAGTGAATAGGCGCTGATGTCCACAGCCATCCAGAAGCGGTCGCGCGGGGTGTCGGTGAAGCGCCCTTCGAGGTCCTCGGCGGCTGCAAACGCGACCGAATGGACGAGCAGGTCGAGCTTTCCGTCCCAGGCCTCGGCGGTCTCGCGGAAGACACGCTCGACGTCGTCGTCCGAACGGACGTCGCACGCGGTTACGAGCTTCGAGCCGACAGACGAGGCCAGTTCGCGCACGTTGCCCTCGATCCGCTCGCCCTGGAACGTGAACGCGAGCTCTGCGCCCTCGTCGGCGAGCCGCCGCGCGATCGCCCACGCGATCGAGCGCTTGTTGGCCACGCCGAGGATCAGCGCCCGCTTGCCGTCGAACCTGCCCACGGCGGCGAGTTTACGCAGCGCCGCAAGACTGCGGGTACTCTCCTGTCCGTGCGGCGCCTCGTCGGATTCATCGCACTCGGCGTGGCACTCGTAGCCGCGGCGTCGGCCGCTGGCGCGCTGGAGCCGATTCAGCGCAGGCACGGCGAGATCGAGATCCCGCGCGTGCGCGCCGGGACGATCACGGTGCCGGCAGCCCACCGCAGGGGCCGGATCACCGTCATCCTGACGCTCGCCGACCCACCGCTCGCCGCGTACTCCCGCACGCTGGCCGGAAGCAGCTCGACTCGGCGGCTGAACACCTCGAGCGCGGCGGCGCGGGCCTACGTCGCGAAGCTCACACGCGCACAACGGGCCGCTGCGGCGACGCTCAGGCGCGCGATCCCCTCGGCGTCCGTCCGGCGGAACTACACGCTGCTCCTGAACGGCATGGCGGTCGAGCTCCCCGCGACGCAGCTCGCGAAGGCCGCGAAGCTCTCGTTCACCCGCACGCTCTACCCGAGCTACCGCTACACGCTCGCTCTCAACCGCAGCCCCGCGGTGATCGGCGCCACAGCGCTTATGGCCGCCGGCGGCGGCTCGGGAGAGGGGATCAAGATCGGGATCGTCGACGACGGCGTCGACCCGGCTCACAGGTACTTCGACCCGACGGGTTTCAGCTATCCCGCCGGCTTCCCCAAGGGCGGCACCAAGTGGACGACGCCGAAGGTGATCGTCGCCCGGTCCTTCGTCGGCGCGGGCGCTGACGAGCGGACCGGCCTCGCCGTCGACCCGCAGGTCTCCTACCACGGCACGCATGTCGCGGGCATCGCGGCCGGGAACGCCGGCACGACGGCTCCCGCCGGCGCCGACCATCCCGAGACACGAGGCCTCTCGGGGGTCGCACCGCGCGCGCAGATTGGCAACTACCGCGTCTTCAACGTCCCGACCCCCGTGGGGCACGTGGGCAACACGCCCGAGATCGTCGCCGCCTTCGAGTCCGCGGTTCGCGACGGGATGGACGTGATCAACTTCTCGGGCGGCGGCCCGCAGACCGATCCCGCCAGCGACGCGCTGATCGAGGCGGTCCGTAACGTCTCGGCCGCGGGCGTCGTGCCCGTCATCTCCGCCGGCAACGACCGCGACGACTACGGGCTGGGCACGGCCGGGTCTCCGGGAACCGCGCCGGACGCGATCTCGGTCGCCGCGCTGTCGAACGAGCACGTCTTCTCCCCCTCCCTCTCCTTGACGGCAGCCGATGCGCCGGCGGCAATCCGGCGCGTGCCCTTCATGCGCACAGCCGGCCCGGCGACGCCGGCTGCCTGGGGGTCGGGCGACCAGCAGCTCGTCGACGTCGGCAGCATCGTCGGCGTCGACGGCCAGCCGGTGCCGCGCAACCTCTGCGGTCCGCCCGGCAACCTCGACGGGGGCGCCTCTCCCCTCCCCGCAAGCTCCCTCACCGGCGCGATCGCGCTGGTCTCGCGGGGCACGTGCACCTTCGCGCTCAAGGCAGAGCGGGTGAAGTCGGCCGGCGGCATCGGCGTCGTCGTCGTCGACAACCGCGCGGGCGAGGCGAACGGGATCCCGGTTCAGCTGGCCGTTCCCGGCGGCATGATCGCCGACCTCGACGGCTCGTCGCTCCGCGCATACCTCACCGGCCACGCGGGGCGCACCACGATCCGGATCGGGCGCGAGCCGGAGGAGCTCGTCACCGGGCGCAGCGGCATCGTCACGAGCTTCTCCTCCGCGGGCCTCACCGCCTACGGGCACCTGCTGAAGCCCGACATCGGCGCCCCGGGCGGTCAGATCCTCTCCTCGACGCTCCCGATCGCGGGCGGGCCGTTCGCCGTGTTCGACGGGACGAGCATGGCCGCGCCACACGTGACCGGAGCCGTCGCGCTGCTCCTCCAGAGACATCCGAGCTGGACGCCGGGGCAGGTCAAGTCGGCGCTCGTCACGACCGCCGCGAAGGCCTGGGGCGACACCGCGCGCTCGATCGAGGCGCCCGTGCTCACGGCGGGCGCGGGTCTCGTCGACCTGGTCAGGGCGAACGACCCGAAGCTGTTCACGAGCCCGGTCTCGCTGTCGTACTCGGATCTGAACGTCACGCACGGCTCCGCATCCTCGTCCCTGCTGCTCGGCGTCAGCGACGCGGGCGACGGCGCCGGCACGTGGACGATCGAGGTGCGTCCGCAGGCGCAGCCGAGCGGCGTCGAGATCGTCGTGCCGGGGGCGATTGCCCTGGCTCCCGGCGGCGAGCTGCAGATCCCGGTGACTGCGCGGGCGAGCGGCAACGCGACCACCGGCGAGGCGTACGGGTTCCTCATCCTCCGCCGCGGCGAGACGACGAGGAAGGTGCCGTACGCGCTGCTCGTGACCCGTCCGGGCCTCGCGGCGGCTCCCGTCCTGCCGCTTCGGGACATCCAGGTCGGAGACACGCGCGGCAGCGTCTCGCGCGCGGCCGCCTATCGCTACCCCGCCGCAGCCTTCGGGCCTGCGCCGAGCTACTTCGACGCGCCCGTCGACGAGGACGGCGCCGAGAAGCTCTACCGAATCCAGCTGAACGACCCCTCGATCAACGTCGGCGCCGCCGTGATCAGCTCGTCCCCAGGCTCGCTCGTCCACCCCTGGATGCTCGGATCGCCGGACGAGAACGACGTCCAGGGGTATGCCGGCACGCCCGTCAACGTCAACAACCTGACGATCGACTTCCCGATCGACATCGGGGCTGCTGCGGCCGTGTTCCCGCGGACGAAGGCGTACTACGTCTCGGTCGACTCGGGACATGACCCGTTCACGGGCAAGTCGTTGGCCGGCTCCTACGTGCTACGCGCCTGGGTGAACGACCTCGAGCCGCCCCTGCTCGCGCTGCTCACGAACCGGGTTTCCGCCGGCCGACCGACCCTCGCCCTCCGCGTGCTCGACCTGGGCTCCGGCGTCGACCCGTACTCGCTCGTGGTCGGCTACGGCCGCGTCATCGTCGCGGCGGCGGCATACGACCCGGTGACCGGCGTGGCGATCTTCCCGATCCCGCCCGGGGCCCCCGCCTTGAGGGCCGGCAAGCCCCGGGTCGACGCGTCCGCGGCCGACTTCCAGGAGTCCAAGAACGTCGATTCGATCGGCGACGAGCTCCTGCCGAACACCGCGTTCGCCTCCGGCGCGCTCACGGTCGTGAAGGGTCCGACCGTCACCTGGCTCGAGCCTGAGATCTCGGAGTGCATCGCCCGACAGGCTCCGCTGGCGGTGCTCGCCGGCTCGACCGTTGCGGTGCGCTCCGTCCGGTTCCTCGTCGGCGGGAAGCAGGTCGCGATCGACCGCCGCGGCGGAGTGGGCATCTACACCGCCACGTGGCGGCGGGGCGCCATCGCCGGCGGCAGGTACAAGCTGCGCGCGATCGTCACCGACGCCAAGGGACGCACGGCCCTGGCGGAGCGCATCGTGCGCGTCTGCCGGTAGGAGCGCTGTTGCAGCAGGTCGCGGTCGTCACCGGCGCGTCGAGCGGGATCGGCGCAGCGACCGCGCGCGAGCTCGCCCGCCGCGGCTGGCACTGCGTGCTCCTGGCTCGGCGAAGGGAACGCCTGGAGCCCCTCGCAGCCGAGCTGGGCGGCGAATTCGAGCTGTGCGACGTCTCCGAGCGGGAGGACGTCGAACGGGCGGCAGGAGCGATTCTGCGGCGTCATCCCCGCATCGACCTGCTTGTCAACAACGCCGGCATCCCCGGCCGCAACGACTTCTTCGCGCTCGAGCCGGAGCGGATCGAGGCGGTGATCAAGACGAACTACCTCGGGAGCGTCTGGTGCGCCCGCGCCTTCGAGCCGGCGCTTCAGGCAGGCGCGCACGTCGTCAACGTCGTCTCGGTCGCGGGAACGGTCGCATTCGCACCGGCAGGGCCGTACGCGGCTTCGAAGCACGCCCAGCTGGCGTTCTCGCGCTCGCTCACGGGTCTGCTCGCGCCGCGCGGCGTCCAGGTGCACACCGTCCTCCCGGGATTCGTGGAGACGGAGGGCTTTCCGCAGCGCACGGCCCTCCGCAGCGCCTTCTTCCGGCGCGCTGTGGTCAGGCCGGAGCTCGTCGCCGAGCGGATCGCTGACGCGGTCGAGTCGGGCAAGCGGGAGCTGTTCGTGCCGCGCTGGTACCGCGTCTTCGCCATCGGCCAGGCGCTCTTCCCCGGCCTCGTCGCGCGGCTCGTCGCGCGCTCCGGCTACCGCCGCAAGGTCTAGCTAGCTGTCGACGACAGAGCGGCGCGCCCGCTCGGGCGAGGTTCGGATTCCGGTGACGAGCTCGTAGGCGATCGTGTCCGCGACGCGGGCGTGCGCCTCGGCCAGGACGCCGTGGCCGAGCAGCGTCACCGGCGTGCCGACCGGTAGCTCCCGGTCGAGCTCCACCGCGAGCGCATCCATCGAGATCGTGCCGACCACGCGGCGCAGCTCTCCCGCGACTCGCACCTCGGCGCCCGTCAGGTCCCGGCGGAAGCCGTCCGCGTACCCGACCGGGACGATCCCGATCCAGGTCGGCCGCTCGGCGACGAAGCGGCGGCCATAGCCGGTCGACTCCCCCGGCTGGAGCTGCCGGACCTGCGCCAGCTCCGAGTCCCAGCGGAGCGCCGGCTCGAGGCCGTCGTCGGCGGGGTCGGTGCCGAAGGGAGAGATCCCGTAGAGGGCGATCCCGCAGCGCGCGGCGTCGAAACGGGTGGACGGATAGCGGAGTGCGCCGGCGCTGTTCGCGAGGTGGCGGGTCAGGTGCGAGTGCTCGTCGGTGGCTGCGCGAAAGCGCTCGACTTGCTGCTCGGTGAAGGCGGCGTCGCAGTCCGCGGAGGCGAGGTGGCTCATCAGGCCGACCACCGTGCGGGTGGGCGCCGGGAGCTCGGACAGCCCCCAGCGGCCCATGCCGGTGTCGAGCTTCAGGTGAACGCGAACGCCTTCGGGGATCTCGCCGTCGGCGACCGCGAGCTCGAGGCCTGCGTCGCGGGCCTCGGCGATCTCGCGACTCGAGGCGGGGCCGAGCACGAGGATGCGCGGCGCGCCCAGCTCTCGCCGGAGCGCCAAGCCCTCCGGGACGGTGGCGACACAGAGCGCCGCCGCGCCCTCCCCCAGCGCGGCGCCGGCGACGTCGATCGCCCCGTGCCCGTAGCCATCCGCCTTGACGACCGCCCACAGCTCGGCGCCGTCGAGCTCTCGCAGGAGCGTCCGCGCGTTGCGGCGGATCGCGCCGAGGTCGACGGTGAGGTCGGAGCGGGCCATCAGGCGAGCACGGACGGAAGCGCCGCGATCACGTCGCTTGCGATCATCCCCGCCTGCGGCAGCCTGCGGGCGGCCAGGGCGTGGGCCGTGGCCGCCGCCGCAGCGGCGAGCCGGGGCTCGACGCCCTTCGCGAGGAAGGCGGCGACGATCCCGGTCAGGACGTCCCCCGTCCCGGCGGTGGCGAGGCCGGGCGCGTCCGCGACGCAGACGAGCGTCTCCGCTCCGGGTGCCGCCACGATCGTGTCGGCGCCCTTGAGCAGGCAGACACAGTCGAAGCGCTTCGCAGCGCGGTGCGCCGCTTCGAGCCGGTGCGCGTCCACCCATTCCGACTCCTCGCCCAGGAGCCTCGCGAGCTCGCCGGCGTGCGGGGTCAGCACCGCGCGCGGGCCCCAGTCGCCGGGCTCGAGCTCGTGCAGCGCATCCGCGTCGAGCACGGCTGCGTACCCGCCTCCGGCGAGCAGCCCGTCGCGCAGCGCCTTCGCCTCGTCGCTGCGGCCGAGCCCTGGACCGAGCGCGAGGGCCCGCGCCTTCGCTGCCGCCTCGGAGGCTTCCGCCCAGGTCACCTTCACCGGCTCGAGCAGCTGCGACTCCAGCACCGGGAGCGAGCGCTCCGGCACGGCCACGGCGACATGGCCCGCGTCGGCGCGGAACGCCGCCTGGGCCGCCAGACAGGCCGCACCCGTCAGGCCGGGGGCGCCGCCGACGACGAGGACCGCCCCGGCGCTGTACTTGTTGTCCTCGGGCCGCTTGCGCGGGACGAGCGAGAGGATCGCGGGCGTGACGAGCCGTGTCTGCGTCTCGAGCTGCGCGAGCCCGATGTCGGCGACGACGATCTCGCCCGCATGGAAGAGGCCCGGTGCGACGGCGAGGCCGACCTTGCGTCCGTGGAACGTGACCGTCAGCGCTGCGCGCACCGCTGCACCCGCGATCTCGCCCGTCGAGGCGTCGACGCCCGAAGGCACGTCCACCGACACGAGCGGCGGCCCTGCCGCGTTCATGCGCGCGATCAAGGCCGACGCGTCCGGGCGCGGCTCGCCGCGGAAGCCCGTGCCGAAGAGCGCGTCGACGATCACGTCCGCCTGCTCGACCGCCTCGGTCTCGACCGCCTCGCGTCCCTCCTCGCGCAGGATCCGCGCCGCGACCCGCCCGTCGCCGCCGTTCGAGCCGCCGCCGCAGACGACGGCGATCCGGCTGGCGTCGGGAAAGCGCTGCAGCACCTCGCGGGCAACTGCGGCCCCGGCGCGCCCCATCAGCTCGGCGACGTCGTGACCCTCCTCCGCGAGCCGCGCCTCCTCGGCCGTGTAGAGCGGCTCGAACATCAAGGGTCGGAGACGACTGCAACCGCCGAGGCGAGCTCGCGCGAGTGCGTCATCGAAAGGTCGATCGCGCCGGCGCCCGCCCGCTCCGCCCAGGCGGCGACGCGGCCCGAGAGCCGCACCGAAGGCTTGGGGCGGCCGGCGATCTCGATCTCCTTCCACGCGAAGGCACGCGCGACGCCGAACCCGAGCGCCTTGCCGACCGCTTCCTTCCCCGCGAACCGGCCCGCGTAGCTCTCGGCGGGGTTCTTGCGCGAGTCGCAGTACGCCTGCTCTGCCGGCGTGAAGCAGCGGTCGCGGAAGCCCCGGTAGCGCTCGAGCGACCGGCGCACCCGCTCGATCTCGATCAGGTCGACGCCGACCCT
>JAWVCV010000133.1:0-11194 GCA_033858115.1 Gaiellaceae bacterium | reverse complement strand
CCGCCGACTTCGACATCAAGAAGGCCGAGACCGGGATCATCTACATCGACGAGGTCGACAAGATCGCGCGCAAGGCGGACAACCCGTCGATCACGCGGGACGTCTCGGGCGAGGGTGTCCAGCAGGCTCTCCTGAAGATCCTCGAGGGGACGGTGGCGTCGGTGCCCCCGCAGGGCGGCCGCAAACACCCCCACCAGGAGTTCCTCTCGATCGACACGACGAACATCCTCTTCATCTGCGGCGGCGCGTTCGCCGGCCTCGACAAGATCATCGGGCGGCGTATCGGCAAGAACGCGGTCGGCTTCGGGGCCGACGTCCGCTCGCGCCACTCCGACGAGAGCGCGGAGCTGCTCTCGGACGTGATGCCCGAGGACCTGCTCAGCTTCGGCCTCATCCCGGAGTTCATCGGGCGCCTGCCCGTGATCTCGGCGGTGCATCAGCTGCGCCGCGAGGATCTCGTCCAGATCCTGATCGAGCCCAAGAACGCGCTCACGCGCCAGTACCAGCGCTTCTTCGGCTACGACTCGATCGAGCTCGAGTTCCGCGAGGACGCGCTCTGGGAGATCGCCGACAAGGCCCTCGCCCGCGAGACCGGCGCCCGCGGCCTCCGCTCGATCATCGAGACCGCGCTGCTCGACGTCATGTTCGAGCTACCGTCGCGCAAGGACGTCTCCAAGTGCGTGATCACGAAGGAGACGATCTCCAAGGGCCTGAAGCCGACGCTCGTCACGAGCGCCGACGGCATCGACGACTCGCCCGCGCTCGCCGAAGAGTCGGCCTAGCACCCTCACTCGATAGGCTCGGGCCATGGCCGACATCGAAGCCGTCGATCCGCGCGAGATCGCCGCGAAAGGCCGCGAGCTCGCCGGGATGGACTTCCTCCAGGCGATCATGGCCGGCGAGCTGCCGGCGCCGCCGATCGCGGAGCTGATCGGCTTCCGCCTCGTCGAGGCGGTGCCGGGGCGTGCAGCCTTCGAGATGGAGGCAGGCCCGCAGCACTACAACCCGATCGGCTCGGTCCACGGGGGCATCGCGCTGACGTTGCTCGACTCGGCGATGGGCTGCGCGGTGCACACGACGCTCGAGCGTGGAGTCGGCTACACGACGCTCGAGGTGAAGACCAACTTCGTCCGCCCGATCACGGCCGAGACCGGCGTCATCCGCTGCGAGGGCGTCGTCATCCACCGTGGCTCGCGGGTCGCGACTGCGGAGGGGAAGCTGACTGACGCCAACGGGAAGCTGCTCGCGCACGGGAGCACGACCTGCATGATTTTCCAGTGAGCTTCACCACCCGCCCCGAGCTGCGCGGCACCTTCGGCATGGTCGCCTCGACGCACTGGCTCGCGTCCGCGGCCGGCATGGCGGTGCTCGAGCGTGGCGGGAACGCCTTCGACGCGGCGGTCGCCACCGGGTTCACCCTCCAGGTCGTCGAGCCGCACTTGAACGGGCCGGGCGGCGAGGTGCCGGCGCTGCTCTACCCGGTGGACCGGGGCGAGCCGATCGCGCTCTGCGGCCAGGGCGTCGCGCCTGCCGCGGCGACGATCGCGCGCTATCGCGAGCTCGGCCACGAGCTCGTTCCCGGCACCGGCGTCCTCGCCGCGTGCGTCCCCGGCGCCTTCGGCGGCTGGCTGCTGCTGCTGGAGCAGTTCGGGACGTGGCGCCTCGAGGACGCGCTCGCGTTCGCGATCGGCTACGCCGAGGACGGCTTCCCGCTCGTCGCCGGGATCCGCGCGACGATCGACCGGACCGAGGAGCTGCTCCGCGAATGGCCGGCGTCGCGGGACCTCTACCTCCCGGCGCCCGAGGCCGGCGCGCTCTTCCGCAATCCGGCACTGGCGGCGACGTACCGCCGGATCCTCGAGGAGTCGCGTGGCGGCTCGCGCGAAGAGGAGATCGAGAAAGCGCGGTGCGCGTACTACGCGGGCTTCGTCGCCGAGGAGATCGACCGCTTCGTCGCCGAGGAGGGCGGCCTGCTCACGGCCGACGACATGGCGAGCTGGCGCGCCACGCTCGAGCCGGTCGCGTCACTCGAATACCGCGGCCTGACCGTCTGCAAGACGTTGCCGTGGGCGGCCGGGCCTGTCGGCCTGCAGCAGCTGGCGCTCCTGGACGGCTTCGACCTCGCGGAGCTCTCGCCCGCGGAGTTCGTGCACGTCGTCACCGAGTGCGCCAAGCTCGCCTTCGCCGATCGCGACGCGCTCTACGGCGACGACGAGGTGCCGCTGGAGACGCTGCTCTCGCACGCGTACAACGACGAGCGGCGGGCGTTGGTCGGCGACGAGGCCTCCGCTGACTACAAACCGGGTTTCGGCCGCCTGCCGCACGTGGTCGGCGCCCCCGTGACGCCGGGCGCAGGGGAGCCGACGCGCGGCGACACCGTCCATCTGGATGTCGTCGACCGCTGGGGGAACATGGTCTCGGCGACGCCGAGCGGCGGCTGGCTGCACAGCTCGCCCGTGATCCCCTCGCTCGGCTGGCCGCTCGGCACGCGAGCGCAGATGTTCTGGCTCGAGGAAGGGCTGCCGTCCTCGCTGCGTCCCGGCGCCCGGCCGCGGACGACCCTGTGCCCCGGGCTCGCGCTTCGCGACGGGAAACCCTACATCGCCTGGGGCACGCCCGGCGGCGACCAGCAGGAGCAGTGGGCCCTCCACGCCTTTCTTCGCCACGTCGACCTCGGCCTCGACCTGCAGGAGGCGATCGACGCTCCCGAGTTCCACACCGACCATCTGATCTCGTCGTTCTATCCCCGTGGCTTCCTGGGCAAGTCGGTCACCGTCGAGTCGCGCTTCGGCGACGACGTTGTCGTGGACCTGCGCCGGCGCGGGCACGACGTCGAGGTGTCCGGTCCCTGGGCGCTCGGCCGCGTCACCGCCGTCGCCCGCGAGGAGGACGGCCTGCTGAAGGCGGGCGCGAACCCGCGCGGGATGCAGGGCTACGCCGTCGGTCGCTAGCTACCGTCCGGCGGCTCCGCGATCCTCGCTGCGTGCAGTCACTGCGTCATCTCCGACTGCTCTTCCGCCGGGCGCCGCCGCGGCCGCATCACGTCCTGCGGCGCCGCCTCGGGGAGGCGCTTGTCCTCGTCGCTGTCGCGGACGCCGTCGGCACGACCCTGATGTGGCTCTTCGAGGACGAAGTCCGCCGCAGCGCGATCCACAACGTCTGGGACGCGTTCTTCTTCTCGACCGTGCAGCTGCTTACCGTCTCGTCGCAGATGCCGAACCCGGTGACCACGGGCGGCCGGATCGTCGACATCGTGCTCGAGCTGACCGCGCTCTGCCTCGTCTCGGCCATCGCCGGCGTCTTCGCCTCGTTCTTCCTGCATCTCGGTGTCGAGCGGGAGAGCTAGCTAGGCGCTCCTCGGCAGCGCTTCCTCCCGCACCGCGCGCATGTCGCGCGCGCGGGCGGCCTCGCCGCACTCGGGGCACGCGAGGTGCGGCATCGCCACCGCGCCGCAGCTCTTGTGCTGCAAGGTCATTGCCTCGCCGTCGAGGTGCCGCGCGCCCCAGTCCATCAGCGTCAGCAGCACGGGGTAGAGGTCGAGGCCCTTCTCCGTGAGTCGGTACTCGTGGCGCTGAGGTCGTTCCTGGTAGGGCTCGCGCTCCAGGATCCCGTGGGCGACAAGCGTGCTCAGGCGGTCGCTGAGGATGTTTCGCGCCATGCCCGTGTGTCGTTGCAGCTGCTCGAACCGGCGCACGCCGAGGAATGCCTCGCGGAGCACGAGCAGCGTCCAGCGCTCGCCGACGATCGCGAGCGTGCCGCCCACGGCGCAGTTCTCGCGTGTCCAGTCGCTCTTCAGCACGCGGACATAGTTGCATTTCACAACCCACTCGTCTAGAGTCGGTAGCGAAAAGCAACGGACAGGAGAGGGCGATGACCCGCACGCGCACGATCACGTGGCACGACCCGGCCGAGGCCGCCGCGCTGTCCGCCGGCCTGTCCGGCCTCGAGATCCTCCACCGCATCTCCTCAGGCCTGATCCCGGCGCCGCCCGCGGCCGAGCTCGTCGGCTTTGCGCCGACCTACGTGATGCCCGGACGGGTCGTCTTCGCCTACGAGCCGCGCGAGGAGCACTACAACACGCTCGGCGCCGTGCACGGCGGGATCCTGACGACCGTGCTCGACACGGTGATGGGCTGCGCCGTCCACTCGAAGCTGGAGGTCGGCATCGCGCCGATCACGATCGAGCTGAAGACGAGCTTCGTGCACCCGGTGACGCTCGCGTCCGGGATCCTTCGCGCCGAGGGAACGGTCGTGCACCCGGGCTCGCGGGTCGCGACTGCGGAGGCGAAGCTCGAGGGGGAGGACGGAACGCTCTACGCGCACGCCTCCTCGACGTGGTTGATCTACGAGCTGACGGACAAGAAGCCGATCGCGGCCTAGGGAACCGTCGTCGTCGCAGGCGCAGGACGGGTCGTGTCGCAGATGTAGGGCGCTGCGAACGCGATCGCGTCGGCGTCGGCCCGGCTGGGAGACCCGAGTGGGACGAGCTGGTCGCCGAAGGGCGCCCCGCCCGGACTCTGGTTGACGGTCGCCGCCACGCCGACCGCCGGGCTCGTGGCTGCGTCCGGGAGCGTCTCCTTGAAGTAGAGGAGGACAGCCCGTTGCTGCCACCAGCGATCGTAGAAGTAGGCGTGATTGCCGTTCCGCACCTCGAGCGTGCGCTGGAGCGGGTTGCCCGCGTCGTAGCCGGCCATCATCATCGCGTGGAAGGGCTGGACGAGCTCGTCGTCGGCGGCATACACCTTCAGCAGCGGCACCTTCACCGCCGTCTGCGCGTGGTAGGCCGACTCCCGGCCGAGGATCGAGTACGCCTCCTCGCCGTAGACGGCCGACGCGTTCGTGAGCACTTTGCAGGGATCGCTCGTCGAGTACGGCGGCACTACGAGGAGGACCAGCGCCTGCGTCGCCGGATACGTGCAGAAGGGCGTCTGGCAGAACGGGGGCGCGGCCGTCGAGTAGACCTGCGTGTTCTGGTCGCCGGGACCGCTGAAGGCTAGGCCGGCCGAGAAGACCCGGTGCCTCCTCGACTGCCTGCCGTCGAGCGCCAGCGCGAGGACCGTGTCCTGCGCGCCCAGGCTGAAGCCGATCACCCCGACGTCGCCGACCCCGGGACGCGACGCGAGGTAGCGGCCCGCGGCGAGGACGTCCTCCGATTCCTTCCAGCCGAACGTCTGCACCCAGGACGGCGGCCCGTAGCCGGCGTCGTGCTCGGCGGCGAAGGAGCGCTGGTCGGCCGCGATCACGTTGTAGCCGTTGGCGTAGAGCAGCGCGGCCCAGCGGATCACCGATTCCTTCCCGTTCGTGTTGAAGCCGTGCACCACGACCACGCCGGGCCTCGTCGTGCCCGGATGGAGGGCGACGCGGGCGAAGAGCGGCGCGCCGTCGCCCGAGGCGAGCTGGACGAGCTGGAACGCGGCGGGCCAGGCGGGGTGGTCGGGGCTCTCCGGGATCGACCCCGACGTGTAGTCCTGCGCCGGGGCAGTGTTCGGCACGAGCGCCGGCCCGAAGGCGCTGTCGAACCCGAGCGGCACATAGGCGGGCTGGTAGGGCTCCGCCAGGATCCGGTCGACGGCGCTGTCGAAGCGCTCGACGGGGCGGGCGCTGGGATTTCCGGCGGCTGCGGCAGGAATGGCAAGGGTCGCAGCGATGGCAGCGAGCACGAGCAGGCGGGTTCGGGCCAACGGGGGTCTCCTCCTGAACATGAGAGGTGATTCACCTCTCGAAGATTCTTCAACAGGAGGTATCCCCGCCCACGGCGGATCCCTAACCGGGCTTCGCGGGGGCCGTACAATCGGTGCATGGAGCCGCTGTACACACCGGACGGCGTCGAGGAGCGCTGGCAGCGCACGTGGGAGGAGGAGGGCCTCTACCGCGCCGGCGCCGGCGCACGGCGCGAGGAGACGTTCGTCATCTGCGTCCCGCCGCCCAACGTCACCGGCTCGCTGCACATGGGCCATGCGCTCAACGGGTCGATCCAGGATGTGCTGATCCGCTGGCACCGGATGCGCGGCTACGACACGCTCTGGCAACCCGGCTACGACCACGCAGGCATCGCGACTCAGAACGTCGTCGAGAAGCAGCTGGCGGGGGAGGGCACGTCACGGAAGGAGCTCGGGCGCGACGCGTTCGTGGAGCGGGTGTGGCGCCATCTCGAGGAGACGGGCCGAACGATCATGAGCCAGTTCCGGCGGCTCGGCGCCTCCTTCGACTACTCGCGCGAGCGCTTCACGATGGACGACCTCTACATCGAGGCCGTGATGCGGTTCTTCGTCCACCTCTGGGAGCGCGGTTGGATCTACCGAGCCGAGCGAATCGTCAACTGGTGCCCGTTCCACGAGACCGCGATCTCGGACCTCGAGGTCGAGCACGTCGAGATGGACGACACGCTCACCTACGCGCACTACCCGTTCGCCGACGGCTCGGGACACGTCACGACTGCGACCGTGCGCCCGGCGACGATGCTCGCCGACGTCGCCGTGGCCGTGCATCCGGACGACGAGCGCTACCGCGACGCAGTCGGCCGGGAGGTCGTCGTCCCCTACGTCGAGCGCGTCGTGCCGGTGATCGCCGACGAGCGCGTCGAACCGCAGTTCGGCACCGGCGCACTGAAGATCACGCCGGGCCACGACCCGCTCGACTTCGAGATCGGCCGTGACCACGGCCTCCCGACCATCACCGTGATCGGGCCGGACGGCCTGATGAACGAGTACGCCGGCGATCTGGCCGGCAAGACCCAGCAGGAGGCGGACGAGGCGATCCTCGCCTGGCTGAAGGAGCACGACCAGCTCGAGAAGCGGGAGCACTACCGGCACGCCGTCGGCACGTGCGAACGCTGTCACAGCCGGATCGAGCCGCTCGTCTCGCTGCAGTGGTGGGTGGCGATGGAGGAGCCGCGCAAGCCCGCGCTCGAGGCGCTGCGTGCGCGTCGCGTCGTCTATCACCCGGAGTCGCAGCATCAGTTCGCGATCCGCTCGCTCGAGGAGATCCCGGACTGGAACATCTCGCGCCAGCTCTGGTGGGGCCACCAGCAGCCGCTCTGGTACTGCCCGAACGAGCACGTGACCTGTGCCTGGCCGCCGCCGCAGGCGTGCGCCACGTGCGGCTCGAAGGAGCTCGAACGCGACCCGGACGTGCTGGACACGTGGTTCTCGTCGGCGCTCTGGCCGTTTGCGACGCTCGGCTGGCCGGAACAGACCCCGGCGCTAGAGCGCTACTACCCGGGCGACGTGAACTCGACCGCTCGGGAGATCATCCGCCTCTGGGAAAACAGGATGATCTGGACCGGCCTGGAGGTGATGGGCGACATCCCCTTCCACGACGTGATCATCCACTCGACGATCCTCGCCGCCGACGGCCGCCGGATGTCGAAGAGCCTCGGCACCGGAGTCGACCCGCTCGACCTGATCGCAAAGCACGGCGCCGACGCGACGCGCTACGGCCTCCTGAAGATGTCCTCGACGCAGGACGTTCGCTTCGCCGAGGGCCCGCTCGAGGAGGGCCGGAAGCTCGCGAACAAGCTCTGGAACGTCGCGCGCCTGCTCTTGCAGAACCGCGTCGAGCCGGATGCGCGGCCGCGGGAGCTCGAGGAGCGGTGGATCCTGGCGCGGCTGGACGCGACGCGGGCCGAGCTCGAGCGGGCGTGGTCGAGATTCGACTTCTCCCACTCGGTGCAATCCCTCTACCGGCTCACCTTCGACGACTTCTGCGACTGGTACGCGGAGGCGATCAAGCCTCGGCTGCGGGAAGGCGACGAAGACGCGGCGGCGACCGCGCTCGCCGCGCTGGAACGGCTGCTCGCGCTGCTCCACCCGGTGATGCCGCACGTGACCGAGGAGATCTGGTCGCAGTTCCACGACTCCCGCCTGATCGTCTCGGCGTGGCCCGAGGCCGAGGCGGCCTCTGCGGACGACAACGCTGCACTCCAGCGGGTGCAGGAGGCGGCAGCCACCTTCCGCCGTAGCGGCGTGCTCGTCGAGCTCGACGGCGACGAGAAGCGGATCTTCGACGCGGTCGTGCGCCCGGAGCGGGCCAAGGTCAACGGCAACGCTGCGGCCGAGATCGAGCGGCTGCGCCGGGAGGTCGCACGGGGCGAGCGGATGCTCGACAACGAGAAGTTCGTCGCCAACGCGAAGCCCGAGGTGGTCGAGGCCGAGCGTGACAAGCTCGCCCGCTACCGGCGCGAGCTCGATGCCCTCGCCGGCTGAGCACACGGCCTGGCTCGAATCCCTCTCGCCCTGGCCGGAGGAGCTTGGCCTCGGCCGGATGCGGACGCTGCTCGCGTCGCTCGGCGACCCGAGCCTCGCCTACCCCGCGATCCACGTCGTCGGCACGAACGGCAAGTCGACCGCGACACGCACGATCGAGGCGTTGCTGCTCGCAGAGGGTCTCTCCGTGGGCGCCACCGTCTCACCGCACGTGCGCTCCTGGGCGGAGCGGATCACGGTCGGAGGCGAGCAGGCCGACTTCGAGGAGGCGATCGAGCGCGTGCGGCCGGAGGCCGAGTCGCAGGGCGCGACGCAGTTCGAGACGATCTGCGCCGCAGCGTTCGCCGAGTTCGCCGTCCGGAACGTCGAGGTCGCGGTCGTCGAAGCGGGGCTCGGCGGCCGGCTCGACGCGACGAACGTCCTTCGCTCGCACGTCGTCCTGCTGACGAATGTCGGCCTCGAGCACACCGACGTGCTCGGCGAGACCCGGGAGCAGATCGCCGGAGAGAAGCTCGCCGTCGTCCAGGAGGGGACGGTCGTCGTGCTTCCGGACGACGAGTTCGCGCACTTCGCCGGCCCGCACGTGGTCCTGGGCGGAGCAGCCGAGGCCGCGACGGCCTTCCTCGGACGGCCCGTCCAGCGCGAGGTCGAGGTGGCGTTGCCGGGGCGGCTCGAGCGGCGGGCCGAGGACGAGGTCTGGGACGGAGCCCACAACGCGGACGGGGCACGCTGGCTCGTCGCTCGGCTCGCGCGCCGCGACTACACGGTGCTCGCCTCGATCCTCCGGGACAAGGACACCGTCGCGATGCTCTCGACGCTGGCCACGAGCGGCGGGCGCTTCGTCGCGACGCAGTCGTCGAGCGCCCGCGCCCTCTCCGCCGCCGAGCTTGGTCGGCTCGCGGCCGACTACTTCGACGAGGTCCTCGTCGAGCCGGATCCCGTGGCTGCGCTTGCGCTCGCCAGGGAGCGGCGGCCCGTGCTCGTGACCGGCTCCTTGTATCTTCTCGCCGACCTCGCGAGGAACGAGGCCTAACATGACGAAGATGCGCGAACGCGTGACCGTGGTCGCCTTCGCGCTCACCGTGCTCACACTGATTGTCGGTTCCGCGTTCGCTGTTGGGTATCTCGTGGGAAAGCTCCTCTTGTGATCCTCGCCGCCACCACCAACGACGACCTTCTCGGAGGCGTCAACGACTTCTTCGACTCCGGCGCCTGGATGGTCATCCGCAACCTGACCATCTTCTTCGTCGCCGTCTTCTGGCTTGCGACCGCGTACTGGGTCTACAAGGACGCGCGCAGGCGGATCGAGGATCCGTGGCTCGTGGGCATGGCGACGCTGCTCGGGCTCGTGCCGCCCTTCGTCGGCCCGATCATCTACCTCTTCTTCCGGCCGCCGGAGTACATCGAGGACGTCCGCGAGCGCGAGCTCGAGATCCGCGCGATGGAGGAGCGGCTGGCCAAGCGCGACCTCCACTGTCCCGTCTGCCGCGCCGCCGTCGAGGCGAGCTTCCTCGTCTGCCCCGTGTGCACGACCCGGCTGAAGCAGGCCTGTGTGAAGTGCAACGCGCCGCTGGAGGCGCTCTGGCAGATCTGCCCGCACTGCGCGACTCCGGTCTCGACGCCGAACCTACCCGGGATCGACGACACCGTCGCCGACTCCTGGACCGCACCCCGCAAGCGCGCCGCGGAGTCTGACTGAGTCCTACGCACCACGAGCGACGCGCCAGGGGCCGCTAGTTAGACTGCGCGGCCGTGGCCGTGGAGCGCACTCTGATCCTGATCAAGCCCGACGCGACCGAGCGGGCGCTCTCGGGCGAGATCCTCGGCCGCATCGAGCGGCGGGGCTTCCGCGTCGTCGGCGGCAAGCTTCTGCGCGTCAGCGAGCAGCTTGGCCGGGAGCACTACGCGGAGCACGCGGAGAAGCCGTTCTTCCCCGAGCTCGTCCAGTTCATCACCTCGGCGCCGACGTGGGCGCTCGTGGTGGAAGGGGAAGGCGCGATCGCGACGATGCGCAAGACGATCGGCGCGACAAACCCGGCCGAGGCCGAGCCGGGCACGATCCGTGGCGACTACGCGAGCTCGATGCCGAACAACCTGATCCACGGGTCGGACTCGCCCGCGGCGGCGCAGCGCGAGATCGCGCTCTGGTTCGCCGACGCCGAGCTCGTCTGACTGGACAGTCCCGACGCCCGTCGGTACAGATCGGCGGTGGTCGAGGCTCAGGCGTCGCTGATGCCGACGCCGGCTGCGGAAGTTGAGGCGCGCCTCGCCGGGGATCGCTAGCGTCTCCGGCCGGATGAGCGCCCCACCTCCTGCGCCGCTCCTGCTGGCCTCCACGAGCCCGCAGCGGCGTGCGATCCTGACGCAGCTCGGGATCCCTTTCGACGTCACGAGCCCGATGTATCTCGAGCACGACCCACCGGACGCCGACGCGGTCGAGCTCGTGCGCGAGCATGCGCGCGGCAAGGCCCGCTCGGTCGCCCACCTTGCCGGCGCGCGCCCCGTGCTCGGCGTCGACACCTCCGTGTGGGTCGGTGGCAGGGTCTATGGCAAGGCGGCGAACGCCGCGGAGGCCGAGTGGATGCTCGAGCAGCTGTCCGGCAAGACGCACGCCGTTGTCTCCGGCCTGTGCTTGATCACGCCCGGCTGGGAGGTCGTCGAGCACGAGGAGACGCTCGTGACCTTCCGCGAGCTGACGCCCCGCGAGATCGCCGTGCACATGGCGCACGGCGAGTGGGAGGGACGTGCCGGCGCGTACGCGATCCAGGGGCGCGGCGCCGCGCTCGTCGAGCGGATCGAGGGCGACTACCTGAACGTCGTCGGCCTGCCCGCGGCGCTCCTCGTGCGGTTGCTCGCCGAGCGCTTCCCGGGCGCGTACGGCTACGGCTAGACGGCACCGGGGTACACTCGGAGGCTCCTCATGGGCATCTTCCGCTCGATGACGGGCTTCGGGGGCCGCGACATGGCCGTGGACCTCGGGACCGCCAACA
>JAWVCV010000132.1:0-4588 GCA_033858115.1 Gaiellaceae bacterium | reverse complement strand
AGCTTTGCCGACGACGAGCGCGGGTTCGACTCCACTTCCCGGGCGCCCGGCCGCACCGGCTTGCGGGTCAAGTCGCGAAGCACAGGCTCGTTGCCGCAGGCGCAGACCGGGAACTCGGGCGGGCAGGTGCAGCCGCGCGCCAGCTCGCGGAAGTACTGCTTCACGATCCTGTCCTCCAGCGAGTGGAAGCTGATGACGGCGATGCGGCCACCGGGCCGGAGCATCCGCACCGCCGCCGGGAGCGCTGCTTCGAGCGCGCCGAGCTCGTCGTTGACCGCGATCCTGAGGGCCTGGAACACGCGCTTTGCCGGATGCCCGTCCCCGAAGCGGGCCGGCGTCGGGATCGCCTGCTTGATCGTGTCGGCAAGGTCGATCGTCCGCTCGAACGGCCGCTCCTCGCGGCGGCGGACGACAGCCCGCGCGATCTGCCGCGCGTACCGCTCCTCGCCATAGCGCTTGAAGATCACGCCGAGCTCGCGCTCCTCGGCCTCGTTGACGAGGTCGCGCGCCGACAGCTCTGCGGCACCGTCCATCCGCATGTCCAGCGGCGCGTCGGCGGCATAGGAAAAGCCTCGCTCCGGCCTGTCGAGCTGCATCGAGGAGACGCCCAGATCGAGCAGGATCGCGTCAGCCTGGACGTCGTTCGCCGCGAGCTGGCTGAGAACCAGGGAGAACTCGCCACGGAGGAAGCGAGCCTGGACCGAGCCGATCGAGGCCTTGAAGCGGTCGAAGTAGACGCGCGCCGAGGGGTCGCGGTCGATCGCGATCAACTTCCCGTCACCCTCCAGATCGGCGGCGAGCATCCGCGAGTGGCCGCCGGCGCCGAACGTGGCATCGACGACGGTCTCGCCCGGGCGCACCGCGAGCAGCTCGCGCACTTCCTCCGCGAGCACGGGGACGTGATCAGACGCGTCTCTCTGCAAGACGTTCGGCAACATCGTCTGCGCTCCCTTCCACCTTGGTGACATGGTTGGACCAGGCGCCGCGGTCCCAGATCTCGAGCCGATCGTGGACACCTGCCACGACGACCTCGCGCCCGAGCTTCGCGTGCCGGGCGAGAGCCGGCGGCACGAGCACGCGCCCCTGCTTGTCGAGCTCCGCGTCCGACGCGGCGGCGAAGAAGAATCGCTTCAGCTCGCGTGCCTCCTTCGAAAACGGATCGAGCGGCGCCAGCCGGGCATCGACGAGCGCATCCCAGTCGCTGCGGGCGAACACGTCGAGACACTCGTCGAGGCCTCGCGTGAGCACGACGCCACCGGCCAGCGCATCCCGGAATCGAGCCGGCAGCGTGAGCCGGTTCTTGTCGTCGATCGTGTGCTCGTATTCGCCAAAGAACATGGTTGCGGGCCGTTCCTCTCTCCCACTTCACCCCACTGTAAACCACTGTTCCCCACTTGTCCACCCCAAATCACCCTTTCGGGCGCCGCCGCCGCAACGGCCCGGATCAGCCCTTCAGGCCGGCGCCGCGGCGCGTCAGCGCCAGGGCGCCGCGCGCGGCCGCAAAGGCGAGCGCGTCGGTCACGCCCATGCCCTTGGCGAGCGCGTAGGTGAGCCCGGCCGCAAAGCAGTCGCCGGCGCCGTAGGCGTCCTCGTACGGACCGGCCGGCGCAGCGGCCGTGTACGGGCCGCCGGGCTGAGCCCAGCCACCGAGCGAGCCGGCCGTCGAGACGACGAGCTTCGGCGGCGGCTCGAGGTCGCCTGGCTGGTAGCGCTCCGCCTCGTCGTCCCCGCTCGCGACGAGCGCGTCCAGCTCGACGCCCGCGGCGTGCAGCGTCGGCAGCTCGCGCGCGGTCGCCACGAGCACGCGGGCACGACGTGCCTGCCGGACCGCCTCCGCGTCTCCGGCCGTGAAGTACACCCCGTCGGCCTCGTCCAGACGTTCCCAGGGGAGCATGCCGTCGCCGCCGCGCGGCCGGGCCTTCTCGCCGATCACCGTGATCGTCCGCTCCCCCACCTCGTCGATGTACACGAAGCCTCGCCGCTGCCGATCCTCGGTCTCGGGGGCGTGGATGCGAACCGCGGCCGCCTCGAGCTCCCGCCGCGCGCGCGCGCCGAGCTCGTCGCCGCCGAGGAGGCAATACATCGTCGACTCGCCCGCGAGGCGCGCAAGCTCGACCGCGGCGACACCGCCACCCCCCGCCGGCTCCTGCCAGCTCTCCTGGGCGGCGACGATCTCGCCGGGCCTTGGCACCGTCTCCACCCGGATGAACTCGATCCATTCCACGTGCCCCACGACAGCGACTTTCACAGCGGCACTCTCACAGATGCCGCCGCCCCCGCGTTAGAGGGGATGATGGAAGCAGTGGCCACCGTCCCCCCGTTCGAGCGCTTCTACATCGAGCAGCGCGAGGTCGTGCTGGGGTTCCTGCGCCGCCGAGTCGGTGCGCAAGCGGCCGAGGACGCCTTTCAGGAGACGTTTCTGCGCGCGCTGCGGGCCTACGACCGCCTCGACCACGGCGACTACCTGCGCGCGTGGGTGCTGACGATCGCCGCCCGGCTGGTGATCGACACCGGCCGGCGGTCGAAGCCCACCTCGGGCGAGCTCCCCGAGCTGCCGGTCGAGGACGGCCGCCCGGCCTACGCCCAGATCGAGCACCTGGCCGACCGGCTGCCGCCCACCGAGCGCGCCGCCGTCGTGCTCCGCTACGCCTACGACCTCGCCTACGACGACATCGCGCTGGCGCTGGGCTCCTCGCCCGAAGCCGCACGCCAGGCCGCTTCGGCCGGCGTCCGACGCCTGCGCACCTCCGGGAGGATCCATGACCGTCTCGCCTGAGCTCGACGCCCGCTTTCGCACGGCCGCCGCCGCCGAGGGGCTGCTCGACGTCGGCTTCGACGTCGTCGACAGCCCGATCGGCCCACTGCTCGTCGCGGTGACCGACCACGGCCTGGCTCGGATCTTCTTCGACGCCGAGCCTGAGCTCCACCTCGATCGTCTCGCCCGGGCGTTCGGCCCGCGCGTGCTCCGTTCGGCTCCCACGGTGGACGCCGCCCGCCGACAGCTCGACGAGTACTTCGCCGGCAGCCGCAGCTCGTTCGGCCTCGACGTCGACCTGCGCGGCGCAGCGCCCTTCGCCCGGCAGGTGTTGGACGAGCTCGCCCGCGTCCCCTACGGGCAGACGACGACCTACGGGACGCTTGCCGCCAAGGTGGGCGCTCCGCGCGCCGCGCGGGCGGTGGGGACGGTGATGAACCGCAACCCGATTCCGATCGTCCTCCCCTGCCACCGCGTCGTCGGCTCGACGGGCAGCCTGACCGGCTACGCCGGCGGGCTCGACGTCAAGGAGCGGTTGCTGCGCCTCGAGGGCGCCCTGCTCTAGGCGGCGTCAGGCGTGGCGTCGACGTAGTCCGGATACAGGTGCCCCGCGCAGTCCGGACAGATGCTGTGGCTGAACGAGATCTCTCCGTGACGCCTGAGGTAGACCTCGATCGGCTCCCAGACATCGTCGTTTCGGACGCGCTTGCAGGACGCGCACATCGAGAGGAGCCCCGAGAGCACGTCGACCTCGTGCATCGCCTTCGTCAGCGCAGCCTCGCGCTCCTGCCTGATGCTCACCTCGCCTCGCAGCCGGCGGCGGGTGACGACGAGGTAGCCGAGCGCCACGACGGCGGCGCCGGCCGCGAGCGTGATCAGCTCGTCGGCGTTGTAGCGCTCGTACTGGTCTGCCCAACCCTGGAACCGCTCGTGCAGGTCGAGGAAGGCGGCCGCGATGAATGCGGCCGTCGCGGCAGCCAGGAGCACGATGCGGTCGCGCCACCGTGACCGATGAGGGACGGCGATCATCACCTGAGTGGTCGGCCCGAGCCGCTCTGAGTTGAGGCGCTCACTTCTCCACGAGCTTGTACCCCACCCCCCACACGTTGACGACGAAGCGATCGTCAGGCGCGCGCTCGAGCTTCTGGCGCAGGCGGGAGACGTGCGAATCCAAGGTGCGAGTTCGCGTGAACGACCTGTAACCCCAGACGTCCCGCAAGAGCTCGTCCTTCGTGAACACGCGGTGGGGCTCCTCGGCGAGGGCGGAGAGCAGCTCGAACTCCTTGCCGGCGAGGTGCACCGAGTCGCCGCGCACGGTGACGACGCGGGCGAGGCGGTCGATTGCCAGATCGCCGACCTTCGTCGCCTCCGGCGGCGGCGGCGACGTGCGGCGCAGCACCGCGCGGATCCGCGCCAGCAGGCTCTCGTTTCAGGTTCGGTTCTCGAATCCACGAGCGCGTTTGCTACCAACCTGAAACGACCTATCGGCAAAATATCGCCGATATCGGGGCGCACCTCTCCCCGCTAACGGAAAGAACCCGGAAGATCGGCTTTTCAAGCCCGTCTTGAACGGGGGCAGGAACCGGATTGACCGGCCATGTCCCACCCTCCTCGAGCCCCTCCGTCTCGCGCCAACGGTCGAAGAGATCGGCGAACAGCATGGCCCGGCGGTTGACGTCCCGCCGTCCGCCCTCCGCCTCCTCGTCGGCTTCGACGCACATCACAAGCTCAACGATCGCGTCAGCCTCGCCGGCAAGTACGAGATCGAGGTCGGGGACGCCAACGGCGGGCGCGGCGACCGGCGTCACCCACGTGCCGGCCTGAATCACGCTG
>JAWVCV010000131.1:0-4648 GCA_033858115.1 Gaiellaceae bacterium | reverse complement strand
TCGAGGGCACCGGCGTCGACGCCGAGATCCGCTCGACGCTCAACCGGCGCGTCGACCTGCCGTCGGGCGGCTACCTCGTCTTCGACTACGCCGAGGCGTTCACCGTCATCGACGTCAACACGGGCCGGTTCGTCGGCTCGCGGTCGAAGAACTCGACGGGCCGGCTCGAGGACACGATCACGAAGAACAACCTCGAGGCCGTGAAGGAGGTCGTGCGCCAGCTGCGTCTGCGCGACATCGGCGGGATCATCGTCATCGACTTCATCGACATGGCGAACCCCAAGAACCGCGCCACGGTCGAGGAAGCGCTCCGCAACGAGCTCGAGCGCGACCGGACAAAGACCTACGTCGTCGAGATCTCGCCGCTCGGCCTGGTCGAGATGACGCGGCAGAACGTGACGGACGGGCCGCGTGAGATCCTCACCAAGAAGTGCCCGACGTGCGCCGGCGACGGGATCGTGCTCTCGGAGGCCTCGGCCGCGCTCGAGGTCGAGCGGCGCCTGCGCCAGCTCGCCGCGGGCTCTCGCGCCCAGGCGTTCCGGGTCGAGGTCAATCCGAAGGTCGCCGCGCTCCTGGTCGGCCCCGGCGGCCGGCGGCTCGCCGAGATCGAAGAGGCGTCGAAGAAGCGCTTCTTCCTCGTCCCGAAGGAAGGAGTCCATCCCGACCACGCGGCCGTGCTCGCCGAGGGCAAGCTCGCGGAGCTGCAGCCGGAAGCCCCGGTTGCCGAGGGCGCCGAGCTCGATCTGAAGCTCGTCGAGGTCGACAAGCACGACGCCGGCGCTGGTGTCGGCAAGCTCGACGGCCTCGACGTCGTCGTCGGCGAGGCGGCGAAGCTCGTCGGCAAGAAGGCGAAGGTACGGGTCGAGCGCGTCCTCGACGGCATCGTCTACGCGAGCCTGCTCAGCCCGCCCGAGCAGGCGGGTGAGCCGATCACGTTCGAGAGCGAGGCGGAGAAGCCGACGCGCGCGCCGAGCCGCGCCAAGAAGGCCGTCGAGGCCGAGCCCGACGCCGAGGAGCTCGACGACGTCGATGAGGCTGACGAGGTCGAGGAGATCGACGCCGATGCAGGCGACGCGGAGCTCGAGGACGAGCCCGACGAGGAGCAGGACGACGAGTCGGTCGACGCCGACGCGGCGCCCGTCAAGAAGAAGACGCGGCGAGGCTCGCGGGGAGGACGGAACCGCAAGAAGAAGCCCGCGACCGCAGCCGAGGGGGAGACGGCCGAGCCCGCCGAGCCGGCCGGCGCCGACGAGTCCGGTGAGGCGCCCTCACCCGCGTCGCCGCGCATCCACGTGCCCGACTTCGAGCTGGGCGAGGTGGAGAAGAAGCCAGCGCCGCGGAAGCGAGCCCCTGCGAAGCCGAAGCCCGCTGTGGCGGAGACCGAGGAGGCCGGAGAGCCGGACGGCGACGCCGTCGCGGCCGAGGTCGACGGCGAAGAGGCTGCGCCCGCGAAGAAGAAGACTCGGCGCGGCTCCCGCGGTGGCCGCAATCGCAAGAAGCCGGCCGAGGTCGGGGCGACGAGCGACAACGGCTCCGATCCCGGCGCCGAGCCGTCACGAGAGGCCGCGCCCTCGGGCAACGGCGCGGAGCCGGCGACCGACGACTACGTCCCGATGTCCGAGTGGCTCGACGACCTGGACAACTGAGAGTCGCTACAATTCCCGGGCTCGCGGGCCTCTGCCCGCGTTTCCTGCGCTTATGACTACTTACGCGATCATCTCCGTCGGAGGAAAGCAGTACCGCGTCCGCGAGGGCGAGAAACTGCTCGTGGACCGGCTCAAGCACGGCGCCGGCAACACCTTCCAGCCGACGGTGCTCCTGGTCGGCGGCGACGGCGGCACCGATCTCTCGCCGAGCGCGACGGTGACCGCGCGAGTCGTCGCAGACGTGAAGGGCGACAAGATCCGGATCGGTAAGTACCGGCCCAAGAACGGCTACAAGAAGCACACCGGCTTCCGTGCGAGCCTCTCGCAGATCGAGATCGAGTCGATCGGCGCCAAGAAGCGCGCGCCCGCCAAGCAGGCCGAGGCCGCGAAGGCCGACGCGCCCGCCGACGATCACGTCAAGGGCATGCCGTCGGGCTACGAGGAACTGACCGTCGCGGCGGTGAAGGAGCAGGCGGCCGGCTGGAACCGCCCCATGCTCGAGGCTGCGCTCGAGTACGAGCAGGCCCACGGCAAGCGCAAGGGCGCGATCGCCGCGCTCGAAACGGCACTGGCGGAGAAGGAAGGACACTAATGGCACACAAGAAAGGTCTCGGCTCTTCTCGGAACGGCCGCGACTCCAATGCGAAGCGTCTCGGCGTGAAGGTCTTCGCCGGCCAGAAGGCGAAGGCCGGGATGATCATCGTGCGCCAGCGCGGCACGAAGTTCCGTCCCGGCCCCGGCACCGACATCGGTCGCGACGACACGATCTTCGCCGTCCGCGAGGGCACGGTCGAGTTCCGCACGAGCGGCGAGAAGCGCTTCATCTCGGTCGGCGACGGGCCGGCCGGGGGCCAGCAGCCCCCGCAGTAGGACCTGCCTTGTTCCACGATCGCGCCCGCATTCAGGTGCGGGCCGGCCGCGGCGGCGACGGAGGCCTGAGCTTCCGGCGCGAGAAGCACGTGCCGAAGGGCGGCCCCGACGGCGGCGACGGCGGTCGCGGCGGCGACGTCGTCCTCCGAGCCGACCCGGCCCTACGCGACCTCTCGTCCTTCCACACGAAGAAGAAGTTCCGGGCGGGTCGGGGCGAGCCGGGGCGCGGCGCCCGCAAGCACGGCGCCGACGGCGCCACGATCGAGCTCCCCGTCCCGGTCGGCACGCAGGCCTATGGCCCGGAAGGAGAGCTCATCGCCGACCTGGCCCGGCCCGATGCGCGCGTCGCGCTCGCGCGGGGTGGCCAGGGCGGCCGCGGCAACGCGCGCTTCGCCACGCCCACGCGCCAGACGCCGCGCTTCGCCGAGGTGGGGGAGCCCCCCGAAGAGGCCGAGGTCGAGCTGCGGCTGAAGCTGCTCGCCGACGCCGCGATGGCGGGGCTGCCCAACGCCGGCAAGTCGTCACTGCTGCGCCGGCTCTCGAATGCGAAGCCCAAGGTGGCGGACTACCCCTTCACGACGCTCGCGCCCGTGCTGGGCACGGTCGAGTCGCCCGACGGGGCGCAGCTGACGGTGGCGGACGTCCCCGGGCTGATCGAGGGTGCGAGCGAGGGGATCGGCCTCGGGCACGAGTTCCTCGCCCACCTCGAGCGGGCACGGCTGCTGCTGCACGTGATCGACGTCTCGGAAGAGGACGTCGAGGAGCGCTTCCGCACGATCGATCGCGAGCTCGCCCTCTACGGCGCCGGGCTCGACCAGCGGCCGCAGGCGATCGTGTTGAACAAGATCGATCTGCTTCCAGAGCCGCCGGCCTTTCCGGTCGACGACGAGCGAGTCGTCGGTGTCTTCCCGGTCTCGTGCGCGACCGGCGCCGGCATCGCCGAGCTGAAGCTTGCGCTGCATCGACTTTGCCCGGCTGCGCCGGAGCCCGTGTTCGAGGAGGCGCCTGAGCTGCCCGAGTACCTCGAGTACCGGCCGCAACCGCCCGCGCGGCGCACCTACCGTGTCTACCGCACCGACCGCGGCTTCCGCATCGTCGGCGAGGCGCCGAGGGGAGAGGCACTGGAAGCGCTGCTCAGGGACGCCGGCGTCCGCGAGGGCCAGGAGGTCGAGATCGGCGAGGAGACGCTCGAATGGCAGTGATCGGCCTCTTCGGCGGCAGATTCGACCCGCCTCACCTGGGCCATCTCGCGCTCGCGCAGGCGGCGATCGAGCGCTTTGGAATCGAGGAGCTGCACGTGACCGTGGTCGTCGACGCCGGCCACAAGCCCTCGGTTGCGCCGATCGAGCATCGGCTCGAGCTGGCGCGGCTGACGTTCGCGCCGCTCGGCGCCGTCGTCGAGCCGGAACCGCACCGCTACACCGTCGACGCGCTGGAGGCGCGCGGCTACGAGGACCCGATCTTCCTGATCGGCGCCGACCAGCTGGCCGAGCTCCCGACCTGGAAGCAACCGCAACGGGTGCTCGAGCTCGCCCGGCTCGGTGTCGCCACCCGCCCGGGCTACGCGCCAGGAACGCCATCGGAGCGGATCGAGACCTTCGAGCTCGAGCAGCACGACGTCTCTTCGACCGAGATCCGTAGGCGCATCGGCCGCGGCGAGCCCGTCGACGGGCTCGTCGTACCCGAAGTCGCCGCCTACATCGCCGAGCACGGCTTGTACCGCGACGGTTGACGTCTGCGTTTCCCGGCTACACTGAGTGCTCTGAGCTCCCTCGAACAAGCAAGACGGATCGCCGCTCTCGCCACCGAGAAGCTGGCAGAAGACGTCGTCATCCTCGACATGAGACCCGTGTGCGTCTACACGGACTTCTTCGTGCTCGCGAGCGGCCGCAACCCGCGGCAGACGAAGGCGATCTTCGACGAGGTGCACGGGCAGCTGAAGCAGGAGAGCCGGACCATCCCGCGCGCCGTCGACGGCGCCTCGGAAGCCGAGTGGATCGTCGCCGACTACCTCGACGTCGTCCTGCACGTGTTCACGCCCGAGACGCGCGAGTTCTACCGCCTCGAAGACCTCTGGGGCGATGTCCCCGCGGTCGAGCTCGAAGCCGCGACGGCCTAGCTACAATCTCGAA
>JAWVCV010000130.1:0-3055 GCA_033858115.1 Gaiellaceae bacterium | reverse complement strand
GGCCGATCGCCTGGTACCAGAAGCTGTGGGCGCCGTAGGAGTTCGGCGGGATGTGATCCAGGAAGGCGAGCTTGACGTCGGGAATGGACGGCAGTCCCGTTCCCGGCGTCCCTTCCAGGCCGTAGATCTGGATGTAGAAGTACCCGGTCACCCCGAGCGCGAGGAAGTTGATCGCCGTCCCCCCCACGATCTGGTCGGCCCGCAGGTGGATTGCGAAGAAGGCGTGGATCAGCGCGAAGCCGCCGCCCGCAAGCGCCGCGCAGAGCAGGCCGAGGGGCCACGAGTTCAGCTTGTCGGCGCCGAGGATCCCGAAGAACGCGCCCGAGAGCATCATCCCCTCGAGGCCGATGTTCACGACGCCGCTGCGCTCGGAGAAGATCCCGCCCATCGCTGCGAAGGCGAGGGGCGTCGCGTAGCGGAGCATCGCGGCCGTCAGCGCAGACCAGACGATGACCTGGTCGAGGTGCGTCTCGCTCGAGCGCGTGGCGAGGTAGCCGAGAGCGATCCCGAGCACGCCGACCGCCACCGCACCCCAGCCGAGCCGGCGGACGCCGCCGCGCAGCGCCGCGATGCCGAGGCCGATCGCCGCGAGGCCGACGAGGAGAGGCACGATCGGCTCCCGCACCTTCACCGGCGGCAGGGCGATCCAGAATGCGGCGATGCCGAGGACGATCCCGAGCCAGGCGAGGCCGCGTGGACCGCGCGGGATGCGTGCGAGCAGGCGGTCGATCATCCGGCCGTCGCCTCCCGGCGGCGCCTGCGCTTGCGCAGGCCGAGCAGCGAGAGGATCAGCACGTCGGCGCCGACGAAGAGCACCACAAGCCCCTGGATCAGCAGCGTCAGGTTCGAGGCGAGCTCCGGCCGGAAGATCTCTGGGTCGAGGTTGCGGGTCGAGGTCCCGGTCAGGAGCGCTGCGAAGAGCAGGGCCGAGAGCATGACGCCGATCGACGTGTTGCGGCCGAGCAGCGCCACCGCGATCCCGGCGAACCCGATCGAGAGGTTGAGCACGTCGTTCGTGTTGATCCGGAACTGCCAGCCGAGGATGTCGATCGCGCCCGCGAGCCCGGCGAACATGCCGGAGATAGCCATCGCCAGGAAGTAGTTGCGGGCGACCGAGATGCCGCCGTAGCGCGCCGCTTCGGGGCTGTAGCCGACCGCGCGCACCTCGTACCCGAGCGTCGTCCGGTTGAGCGTGATCCAGTAGACGACGAGGGCGGCGAGGGCGCCGAAGAAGCCGATGTGCAGCCCTTGCAGCAGCGGGTCGCCCCAGAACACCTTCAGCTTCGACTCCTCCAGGACGTCGTTCGAGACGGGCACGAACGGCTGGGTGTCGTTCTGCAGCGGCCCACCGAGCGCGAAGAGGTAGACGGCGACCCAGGTCGCGATCCAGTTGAGCATGATCGTCGTGATCACCTCGTGCGCGCCGACGGTCGCCTTGAGAAAGCCGGCGATCCCGGCCCAGAGCGCCCCGGCGAGCGCGCCGGCCAGGATCGCGAAGATGATGTGCAGGCCCCCGGGCAACCCGGGGAACTCCGAGCCGATCCAGACGCCGAGGATCGCGCCGACGAGGTACTGGCCCTGGCCGCCGATGTTGAACATGCCGCAGCGGAACGCGAACGCGACCGCCAGGCCCGTGAACACGAGCGGCACCCAGATCAGCAGCGTCTGCTGGAGGTTGAGCGCCGCCAGCGAATCGAAGTCGTTCGTGTTCCACGGGAACGGAATGTGCGCGTGGGTGAACGGGATCCGCAGCTCGTAGCTGCCGACCTGCAGGAACCAGTTGAAGCCGGCGCCCTCGAAGATCGCCTTGTAGGTGGTGAGCGGGTTCTTGCCCGTCGTCGCCAGGACGACGAGCCCGCCGATGAAGAACGCGAGGACCGTCGTCAGCAGTGGCACGACGAGGCCGCCGGCCTTCTGCGCCAGCGCGAGCCGGGCCGCGACGCTCGGAGCGTAGTCGCCGCCGGTGCGCGGGTTCTCGACCTTCCCGCCGCCCTCAGGTGGCGGGGCGCCCTCGCTCACGCAGCCTCCCGCCTGCCGCCGCCGGTCATCGCGACGCCGAGCTCTTCCTCGGACACGCCCGGCGGGAACTCGCCGACGATCTCGCCCTCGTAGAGGACGAGGATCCGGTCCGAGAGCGAGAGGATCTCGTCGAGCTCGAGCGAGACCAGCAGGATCGCGCGGCCCTCGTCGCGCTCTGAAACGAGCCGCCGGTGCACGAACTCGATCGCGCCCACATCGAGCCCGCGCGTGGGCTGGTGGGCGATCAGCAGCTTCGGGTTGCTCGCGATCTCGCGGGCCACCGCCACCTTCTGCTGGTTTCCGCCGGACAATGCGCTCGCAAGCGTGTCGGGCTCACCGCCGCGGACGTCGTACTCCTTCAGGAGCACGCGGGCGCGGTCCTTCATCTCGCCGATCGAGAGCAGGCCATGGTTGGAGAGGGGCGGCGAGCGGTACTCGCGCAGCGCGAGGTTCTCGGCCAGGGTGAAGTCGAGCACGAGACCGCACAGCTGGCGGTCCTCGGGGATGTGCGCGACGCCGGCGTCGGTGGTGTCTCGGACGCCGACCCCGGTCACGTCCTGCCCCCCGATTGCGATTCGTCCTGATTCGGGCTCGCGCACGCCCGCGATCGCCTGCACCAGCTCGAGCTGGCCGTTGCCGTCCACGCCAGCCAGAGCAACCACCTCGCCACCACGCACCGTCAGGTCCACGCCCTTCACCGCCTCAAGGCCGCGCTCGTCGCGAACGTGCAGGTTCTCGACCTCCAGCATCGGCTCGCCCAGCCTGGCCTTTGCCTTCTCGACCCGCAGCAGCACGTCCCGGCCGACCATCAGGCGGGCGAGGCTCGCCTCGGTGGCGCCCTTGGTCGGCACGGTGTCGATCCGCTTGCCGCGCCGCAGCACCGTCACGCGGTCGGAGATCTCGAGCACCTCGTTCAGCTTGTGGCTGATGAAGACGATCGACACGCCGTCCTCCTTCAGCGTGCGCAGGACCTCGAACAGCTCCCTGGTCTCCTGTGCGGTGAGCACCGCGGTCGGCTCGTCCAGGATCAGGATGC
>JAWVCV010000129.1:0-11604 GCA_033858115.1 Gaiellaceae bacterium | reverse complement strand
TCCAGAGTCCCGGAAGCAGCTTCGGGAAGCATCGGCGTGAAGAGCATGAAGTTCTGCGGGTTGACGATGGTCGCTCCGCGCCGGCCCAGCAGCCGAGCGACATAGGCGCCGGCGAAGCCGCCGCCCGCCACGAGCACACCGCCTCGCGCCTCCCGCATGCCCGGAGTGTGGCACGCCCCCATTCGAATTGACAGAACTTATGCTAAGCATTAAAACTTCAAATCTCGACCATTTCGGTAGACAAGCTCAGAAAGGACTAAAATGCGCCACAAGACAGCTCTCATGCTTGTCCTTGTGGTCGCCGCTGCGGTTGCGTCCGTGGCGGGGGCCGCGAAGAAGGACGTCAAGCTCTCGCTCGTCGCCTATTCGACCCCGCGGGAGGCCTACAACGCTCTGATTCCGGAGTTCCAGAAGACGCCCGCGGGCAACGGCGTTTCGTTCAGCCAGTCCTATGCCGCCTCCGGCGACCAGGCGCGGGCGGTGAAAGCGGGCCTCAACGCCGACATCGTCGCGTTGTCGCTCGCGCCCGACGTGGACGAGCTGGTTGCGGCCGGCCTCGTCGACAGGAAGTGGAGCCGGCAGTCGTATCGCGGCATCGTGACCAACTCGCTCGTCGTCTTCGTCGTCCGCGACGGCAACCCGAAGAAGATCCGCGGTTGGAACGACCTCGTCCGGGCCGGAGTCGATGTGGTGACGCCGAATCCCTTCACCTCGGGTGGCGCCCGCTGGAACGTCATGGCGGCCTACGGCGCTCAGCGCAAGCTCGGCAAGACCGACAAGCAGGCGCAGGACTACCTCCTGAAGCTCTTCCGCAACGTCGTCTCGCAGGACAAGAGCGCCCGTGACTCGCTGCAGACGTTCAACGCCGGCCGTGGCGACGTCTTGCTCGCCTACGAGAACGAGGCGCTCTTCGCTCAGTCGCGGGGGCAGAAGCTGCCGTTCGTGATCCCGCGCTCCACGATCCTGATCGAGAACCCGATCGCGGTGCTGAAGACGAGCGAGCACAAGCAGGAGGCGACGGCGTTCTTGCGCTTCCTGCGCACACCGGGCGCGCAGCGGACCTTCGCCGAGAACGGGTACCGGCCGGTGAGCAAGGCCGTGGCGAGCGAGTTCCCGAAGAAGTTCCCGGCCCGGCCCGGCCAGTTCACGATCGACCAGCTCGGGCTCGGAGGCTGGGACAAGGTGCAGAAGCGGTTCTTCGATGCGAGGACCGGCGTCATGGCCAGGATCGAGCGCGAGGTCGGTGGGGCCACGGGGTAGCTTCAATTGACGAGACTTATCGTGTCAATTAGCTTTCCCTATTCGTGAGCACGCTCGAGATAGCTGCGAAACCGACTCGGATCCAGAGCGAGAGGGCCTCCACGGCCCTCTCGCTCGGTCTGGTCACGACCTATCTGACGTTGATCGTCGCGCTGCCGATCGCAGCGCTCGTCTTCGAGTCGACGAATGCGGGCGCGCGTGGTTTTTGGGAGGTTGTCTCCAGCCCCGAGTCGATGGCGGCGCTGAAGCTGACCCTCGGGACGTCGGTCGCAGTCGCGCTGATCAACGGCGTCATGGGGACGGTCACCGCCTGGGTGCTCGTGCGCGACTCCTTCCGTGGCAAGGCGTTGGTGAACGCCGTCATCGACCTGCCATTCGCGCTGCCGACGATCGTGGCGGGCCTGACCCTGCTGGCGCTCTACGGGCCGCAGTCGCCGATCGGGATCAACGTCGCCTTCACCAAGGTCGCGATCGTGCTCGCGATGCTGTTCGTGACGATGCCCTTCGTCGTCCGCACCGTGCAGCCGGTCCTGCTCGAGCTCGACGAGGAGATGGAGCAGGCGGCGAAGTCGCTCGGCGCGACCGAGCTGCAGACCTTCCGCCGAGTCGTCCTCCCCAACGTGCTGCCGGGGATCCTCTCCGGGGTCGCGCTGGCCTTCGCCAAGGCCGTGGGCGAGTTCGGCTCGCTCGTGATCATCACGGGCAACCTGCCATACAAGACGCAGGTGTCGTCGGTGTTCATCTTCAGCCGGATCGAGAGCGGCGACCGCTCCGGCGCGGCGGCCGTGGCGGTCGTCCTGCTTGCGATCTCCTTCGGGCTGCTGCTGCTGATCGGCGCGATCCGCCACTACGCGACGAGGCATGACCGTGACTGACCTCGCCCGCCGCCTGGGCCTGCGCGGCCTCGCGTTCTTCTACCTGGCTGCAATCCTGCTCGGGCCGCTGCTCGTCGTCTTCTACCGGACGTTCGAGCACGGCTTCGGCGCCGCCTGGGCGGCTCTGTCGACGGCGGAGACGGTGAACGCGTTCAAGCTGACGCTGATCATCACGGCGATCGCGGTGCCGCTGAACACCGTCTTCGGGATCGCGTGCGCGCTCGCGATCGTGCGCCGCCGCTTCCCCGGCAAAGGGCTCGTGAACGCGTTCGTCGACCTGCCGCTCGCGCTGTCGCCCGTCGTCGTCGGCCTCGCGCTGTTCCTGCTGTACGGCCGCGACGGCTGGTTCGGATTCCTCGGCGACCATGGAATCCAGGTCCTCTTCTCGCTGCCGGCGATGGTGATCGCGACGATCTTCGTCTCGCTGCCCTTCGTCGCCCGCGAGGTCGTGCCGACGCTGCGCGAGATCGGCGACGAGCAGGAGCAGGCAGCCCGGACTCTGGGAGCCTCGCCCTGGCAGACGTTTCGCCGGATCACGCTGCCGGCGATTCGCTGGGCGGTCATCTACGGCGTCATCCTCACGGCCGCCCGCTGCCTCGGCGAATACGGCGCAGTCGCCGTCGTCTCAGGCCGGCTGCAGGGCGAGACCGAGACGGCGACGCTCCGGGTGGAGGAGCGCTACGAGTCGTTCGATCTCGCAGGCGCCTACGCGATCTCGATCGTGCTTGCCCTCATCGCCGTGCTCGTGCTGGTGGCGATGACCGTGATCAGACCCAAGGAGGAAGCTGTCTAGTGTCCATCGTCGCATCCGGAATCTCGAAGCGCTTCGGCGACTTCACCGCCCTCGACGACGTTTCGCTGGAGGTCGAGTCGGGCTCGCTGACTGCGCTGCTCGGCCCGAGTGGCAGCGGCAAGTCGACGCTTCTGCGCGTGATCGCCGGGCTCGAGCAGCCGGACGCGGGCGAGATCGTGATCTCCGGCGAGGATGCGACGGAGAAGGCGCCGCAGAATCGCGGCGTCGGCTTCGTCTTCCAACACTACGCCGCCTTCAAGCACATGACGGTCCGCGACAACGTCGCGTTCGGCCTGACCGTCCGGAAGAAGCCGAAGGACGAGATCCGCACGCGGGTCGACGAGTTGCTGCAGCTCGTGCAGCTGCAGCCGTTCGCGCACCGCTACCCGGCGCAGCTGTCGGGTGGCCAGCGGCAGCGGATGGCGCTCGCCCGGGCACTCGCGGTCGAGCCGAAGGTGTTGCTGCTCGACGAGCCGTTCGGCGCGCTCGACGCACGCGTGCGCGCGGAGCTGCGCGCGTGGCTGCGGCGGCTCCACGACGAGGTGCACGTGACGACGGTCTTCGTCACGCACGACCAGGAGGAGGCGATGGAGGTCGCCGACCAGATCGCGGTCATGAACAAGGGCCGGATCGAGCAGGTCGGCGGCCCACGGGACCTCTACGAGGAGCCGGCGACCGAGTTCGTGATGAGCTTCATCGGCCCGACCACGCGGATCGGCGACGGGTGGGTGCGGCCGCACGACCTCGAGCTGCTGCTGGAGCCGGCGGCGGGGACGAGTGAGGCGATGATCGAGCGCGTCGTCCATCTCGGCTTCGAGGTTCGCGTCGAGCTGCTTCGCGTCGACGGGGAGAAGATGTGGGCGCAGCTCACCCGCGACCGCTGCGAGGAGCTCGAGCTCGCCGACGGCCAGATCGTCTACGTGCGCGCGGCCGGCGAGCGAGTCTTCGCCTAGTCGCTGCGCGCCACGAGGTCGGCGAGCGAGATCTCCTCGAGCACGCCACGCATGCTCGAGCGCAGCTCGATCCAGACGTCCCGCAGCCCGGCGGCGGCGCCGGTGTAGACGGCATCCTCCGGTCGCGCCCCCCGCACGGTCGCGATCGGCCCCTCGACGGCTCGGATCACGTCGGCCATGCTGATCTCCGCGGCCGGCTTCGCGAGCCGGTAGCCGCCCTCGGTGCCGCGCTGGCTCGCAACGATCTCGGCGCGTCGCAGCTCGAGCAGGATGTTCTCGAGGAACTTGAGCGGGATCTCCTGCGCGCTCGCGAGCCGCTCCGCCTTCACGGTCGCGGCAGGGGACGCCGCGAGCTCCGCGAGCGCCCGCAGCGCGTAGTCCACCTTCGCGGAGACCCGCATGGGCTGGATTCTCTACGTTCGCGCGGGTTCGGCGAGCCAGAGGGTGCAGATGGAGTCGACGTGGCGGTGGTCGGTGCCGCAGCAGCCGCCGAGGACGCTCACGTTCGGCAGCTTCGCGCGCAGGGCCGCGTGCCGTCGGCCCAGGTCGAGGGGGTCGCCCTCGTCGAGCTCGGTCGCCTCGTCGAGCTCCGCATGGCTCTTCGTCGATGCGTTCGCCCGCAGCCCGCCGATCCGCGCGACCCAGTCGCCGCCCGGCTCGAGGATGTCCTCGAAGTGGGTCGGGTGGGCGCAGTTGATCATGTAGTAGGCAGGCCCGCCGCCGGTCTCGTCGTCGACCTGCTGGATCGCGCCGCCGAGCGTCTGGCCGCTCGGCAGACGGCCGTCGGTCTCGACCGTGAAGGAGATCGCAGCCGGGATGCCGTGCTCGGCTGCGGCCCGTGTCACGCCGACGGCCTCGTCCGCGTAGGTCATCGTGATCGCCGTGACCAGGTCCGCCGCGGTGTCGGCGAAGGTGCCGATCTGCGTCGAGTGGTAGCGCTCGGCGTCGGGCGCGGAGAGCATCGCCGCGGGGCTATAGCCGTCGCCTTGCGGCCCGACGCAACCGCTGATCACGATCGGCGCCTGCCCCTGGTGCTCGGCGCGAAGCTCCTCCATCAGAGCGATCGCCCTGCGGTTGAACTCGTCGAGCTGCTCGAGCGAGTAGCCCAGCTCGAGCGCCCAGTCGGGATTTGCCCGCCAGGTCGGGCTCTCGAGCACCAGCCCGACGCCGTGCCGGCGCGCGAGGCTCGCGTAGGGCGCGTAGTAGCGGCGGAGCTGCTCGGTTCCCTCGTCGTCCTTGAGCAGGTCGAACGCCGCGAACGCCGGCAGGTCGAGGCCCTGGTGAAAGATCAGCGTTGTCTCGATGCCGCCGTCCGTGATGAAGAGGTCGCCGCCGAGCTGGGGGAGACGTTCTCGATACACGCTACGAATCTTGCACTTCGGCGAGGCGCCGCTCAAGGAACGCTCGGTCACCTGCGTTCATCTCCAGCGCCAGCGCGGCCCGGTAGGCCGCGGCCGCCTCGTCGTGGCGCTCGAGCCTGCGGAGCAGGTCGGCGCGGGCGGCGTGGAGCAGGTGGTACTCGGGCAGGTCGATCCGCTCGACGAGCGCGAGCCCCCGCTCAGGTCCCTCTGCCATCGCCACGGCGACCGCCCGGTTGAGCTCGACGATCGGCGAGGGCTCGAAGCGGGCGAGCTCGCCGTAGAGCGCGGCAATCTGAGCCCAGTCGGTCTCGCCCTCCTCGACGTGCAGGGCGGCGATCGCCGCTTGCAGCTGGTACGGGCCGGGCCGGCGGTGGGAGAGGGCGTGCTCGAGCACGCGTGTGCCCTCGGCGATTCGCTCGGGGCTCCAGCGTGAGCGGTCCTGGTCTCCCAGCAGCACGAGCGAGCCGTCCGGCGCCGTGCGGGCATCGCGGCGGGCGTCGTGCAGGAGCATCAGGGCGAGCAGGCCGAGCGCCTCCGGCTCGTCCGGCATCAGCACGGCCAGCAGCTTGGACAGCCGGATCGCCTCGTCGCAGAGGGACGCGCGAATAGCCTCGCCGCCGCCTGTCGCGGAGTAGCCCTCGTTGAAGACGAGGTAGAGCACGGCGAGGACGGAGCGGAGCCGGTCGGGGAGGAGCTCGTCGGGGGGGACTCGGAACGGGATGCCGGCGTCGCGCACCTTCCTCTTCGCGCGGACGAGCCGCTGCGCCATGGCGGGCTCCGCGACGAGGAACGCCCGGGCGATCTCGGTCGTGGTCAGGCCGCCGACCTCGCGCAGCGTCAGCGCGACCCGTGCCTCGGCCGCGAGCGCGGGGTGGCAGCAGGTGAAGACGAGCGCGAGGCGGTCGTCGGGGATCGAGCTCACGTCGTCCTCCTCAGCGGGCAGTGACTCGAGCCTGGCGAGCAGCTCGGCCTTGCGCGCGAATGTCTGCTCGCGCCGCAGCCGGTCGATCGCCCGGTTGCGCGCGGTCGTGACGATCCAGGCGCCATGGTTCGTGGGGGCCCCGTCGTGCGGCCAGCGTTCGAGAGCGGTCGCGAACGCATCCTGCACGGCGTCCTCGGCGCGGTCGAGATCGCCGAGGACGCGGGTGAGGATGGCCACGGCACGGCCCCATTCCTCCCGGAACGCGCGTGCGACAGCCTCCGTCAATGCTCGATGACGGGCCTCAGCTCGACGGAAGCGCGAAAGACGACGGGGATGCGGGCGGCGATCGCGATCGCCGCGTCCAGATCCTCGGCCTCGAGCTCCATCACGCCCCCGAGCTGCTCCTTCGTCTCGGCGTAGGGGCCGTCGGTGATCACCGTCTCCCCGTCGCGGACACGGACGGTCTTCGCGGTCTTGGGGCTGTCGAGCTCGGCGCCGAAGGCGAGAGCCCCGCGCCGTCCGAGCTCCCCCATGAGCGACTCCCACTTCGGGATCTCCTCCGCTCGCGCGGCCCGCGCCTCCTCGGGGCTCATCTGTTCCCAGGCGGCGATGTCGTCGGCGTTGTTCGTCAAGAGGGCCACGTACTTCATGCCGTCTCCCCTTCCTCGACGTGCACAGGTCGCACCTCGACCGCGCCGTGCCGGGCGGCCGGGATCTTCGCCGCCCATGTGCAGGCCTCGTCGATCGAGTCGCACTCGAAGACGTAGTAGCCGCCGAGCACCTCCTTCGACTCGACGAAGGGTCCGTCGGTGACGAGCGTCTCGTCGCCGCGGACCCGAACTGTCGTCGCGGTCGACGTCGTGTCGAGCTCGTTTCCCCCGACCGTGACGGGCGCGCCCGACAGCGCCATGTACTCGCCCATCTCGCTCTCCCGCTGCTCGGGCGAGAGCGTCGCCCAGCGGGACTCGTTGCCGTAGATCAGTGCCAGGTACTGCATCCGTTCCTCCTCTCGAATTCGATTTCACCACGTAGACGAACGAGGTGTGGCGAAATCGACAGCGGGAACAGAACCCGTCCGATGCTCGAGCCGAAGGAGTTCAAGGGAGGCCGTGTCAAGGTCTACGGCTGCTCGCCCGGCTGCCTGCTCGTCTCGATCGCGGTGTCGCTCTTCCTGACGTTGGCCGTCAATGGCTGCATCCACGTGCTGAGCTAGGACGCGAGCATCCGCTGGAGGAGCGTCAGAGCGCCGGCCTTGTCGAGGTAATCGTTCAGGTTGCCGCACTTGGGGCTCTGGACGCAGCTCGGGCAGCCGGCGGCGCACGGACACCCGTCGAGCAGCTTGGCGGTGTCCTCCACCCAGCCCTCGAACTCGTCGAAGCCGCGCTCGGTGATCCCCACGCCTCCCGCGTGACCGTCGTAGACGAAGATCGTCGGCAGGCCTGTCTGGCGGTGGATGTTCGTCGAGAGCCCCCCGATGTCCCAGCGGTCGCACATGGCCCAGAGGGGCAGCAGCGCGATCAGCGAGTGCTCGGCCGCGTGCAGCGAGGAGAGGAGCTTCGGCATCTCCTCGAGCCCTTCGAGCTGGGCCGGCGCCGGTGAGAACCAGACTGCCTCGGTCTCGAAGCTCGTCTCCGGCAGGTCGAGTGGAATCGTCTCCAGGGTGTCGCCGCCGCTGATCGACTTGCGCTGATAGGCGATCACCCGCTCGGTGACGGAGACGCGCCCGAAGTGCAGCTCGAGCCCGAGGCGGCGCTCGGTCCGTAGCGCCTCGACGATCGCGGTGTCCGTTTCCTTCTTCGCCTGCGTGTACCAGTCGACTCTCGCGGGGGTGACGAGAGCAGTGCGGGCATCGACGTCGAGTCGCTTGACGAGGTGCTGCTCGCCGAGATGGAGATAGACCGCGCCGTCGTGCACGGTCGAGTAGGCGCGCGAGCGCTCGACCGTGCCGAGCACGGCGCCCGTCTCGGGATCGACGACGGTGAAGGAGTCGAGCTCGCCGGAGCGCAGCAGCACGCGGGCTGCCGGGTAGTCCTTGCCGGCCCAGACCCAGCCGGCCTCGGCGTGCTTCAGCTCGGGCAGGACGGCGGCCCGCTCGAGCGCCTCCGGCCCCAGCGTGTCTGCGTCTGTCGCGTCGATCGGGCCCTCGAAGGCGGCCGAGAGCACGTGACCGTCCAGCACGCGCGGATTCGCGTGGTCGAGGATCGCCGCCTCGACCGTGCGGGCGAGAAGCGTCTCGGGCTCGCGCATGAAGTACTGGTCGAGCGCGTCCTCGCCTGCGACGAGGACGGCGAGGCCTGGGCTGCGGCGGCCCGCGCGCCCCCATTGCTGCCGCAGCGAGGAGACGGTGCCCGGAAAGCCGACCGAGATCGCGCAGTCGAGCGAGCCGATGTCGATCCCGAGCTCGAGCGCGTCGGTTGCCGTGACGCCGAGCAGCTCGCCCGCCATCAGCCGCTGCTCGATCTGCCGGCGTTGCGAGGGCGTGTAGCCGGCCCGGTAGGGCGCGAGTCGCGCGGCGACCTCGGGCGGCACCCGGTCGGACGCGAAGCGGTGGATCAGCTCGACGGCCTTCCGGCTCTTCGCGAAGCAGATCGTGCGGAAGCCCCGCTCGACGAAGCTCGCGAGCAACCGTGAGGCGTCGCCGAGCGCACTCGCTCGGACCCCGAGCTCGGGGTCGATCAGCTCGGGATTCCAAAGTGCGATCGTCCGCTCGGTGGATGGAGCCGAATCGCTGTCGATCACGGCGGCCGACTCGCCGAGGAGCGATTCAGCCAGCTGACCCGGGTTCGCGATCGTGGCCGACGCGAGCACGAACTGTGGCTCGGAGCCGTAGGCGCGCGCGAGCCGGCGCAGGCGGCGAAGGACGTTCGCGACATGCGAGCCGAAGACGCCGCGGTAGACGTGGGCCTCGTCGACGACGACGTAGCGGAGGTTCGCGAGCACGTCCCCCCAGCGGTCGTGGTGAGGCAGGACGCCGACGTGGAGCATGTCCGGGTTCGTCAGGACGACGTTCGCCCATTTGCGAATCTGCCAGCGCCGCTCGGTTTCGGTGTCGCCGTCGTAGATCGCCGGCTTCACCCCCTTGACGCCGAACGCGGTCAGTGCCCTCGCCTGGTCCTGCGCGAGCGCTTTCGTCGGGTAGAGATAGAGCGCCCGGCTCTTGGGGTCTCGCGCGAGCAGGTCGAGCACCGGCAGGTTGAACGCGAGGCTCTTGCCGCTCGCCGTGCTCGTCGTGACGATGGCGTTGCCGCCGGCGCGTAGCGCGTCCCACGTCTCAGCCTGATGCGCGTAGAGCGCGGTGATCCCTTGCGCGACGAGCGCGGAGGCGACGCGAGGATCGAGATCGTCGGGGAACGGCTCGCTGCGCCCGGCCCGCGCCGGCTCGACGGCGAGGTGCGCAAGCTCCTCGCCCTGCAGATGGTCGAGCCAGGAAGGCGTGACGACGCTCACGCTCACTACGCTAGCCTTCGTTCCGACCTACCGGGGTGCCCCGACCGGGGCTGAGATCACACCCGTCGAACCTGATCCGGTTAGGACCGGCGAAGGGAGCGAAGTGAGCATTGCGCGGGCATTGACGATTGCCACGTCCGACTCGGGCGGCGGCGCCGGCATCCAGGCCGACTTGAAAGCCTTCGCGGCGGCCGGAGTGCACGGGACGAGCGTGCTCGTCGCCCTTACCGCTCAGAACACCGTGGCGGTGACCGCGGTGCACGAGCTGCCGCCGGAGTTCATTCACGCCCAGCTCGATGCGGTCTTCGACGACATCGGCGTGGACGCCGCCAAGACCGGGATGCTGTTCTCGCGCACGATCATCGAGACGGTCGCGGAGTTTCTGGAGGCTCACCCCGTTCCGCTCGTGGTCGACCCGGTGCTGATCGCGAGCTCGGGCGCGCAGCTGCTGCAGGGCGACGCCGTCGAGACCCTCGTGCGCCGCCTCTTTCCGCTCGCGTCGGTCGTGACGCCGAACCTGCCGGAAGCCGAGACGCTGACCGGGATGCCCGGTGCGACGCGCCGCCAGCTCGCCGAGCGCCTCGTGGAGCTGGGGGCGCGCGCGGCGCTCGTCACCGGGGGTCACGGCGAGAGCGCAATCGACCACCTCTATGACGGCGTCGATCACCTCGAGCTCCCGGTCGAGCGCTACGCCATCCCGGCAACGCACGGCGCGGGCTGCACGCACTCCGCGACGCTCGCCGCGCTGCTCGCCCGGGGCCTCTCCCTTCCCGACGCGGCGCGAGGCGCGTCCGCCTCGGCGTCTGCCGCGGTCCGGAACGGCCTCGTCGAGCTGGGGGCCGGGGAAGGCCCTGTCGACATCCTCAACGTGAAAGGAAACGCATGATCGATCCTGGGGCGACGCTCGCCGTCATCCGCGAGCGCAGGCCGCTCGTCCACAACATCACCAACTACGTGGTCATGAACGAGACCGCCAACGCGATCCTGGCTCTCGGCGCGCTGCCGGTGATGGCCCACGCGCACGAGGAGGTACAGGAGATGGTCGGCCTGGCTGGAGCGCTCGTGCTGAATATCGGCACGCTCTCGCCGGACTGGGTCGAGTCGATGGTGCTCGCGGGAAAGGCTGCGAACGAGCGCGGAGTGCCGGTCGTCCTCGATCCGGTCGGCGCCGGCGCGACCGCGTACCGCACGCGTGCGGCGAAGGGCCTCCTGGACGAGATCGACGTCGCCGTGCTGCGCGGAAACGCCGGTGAGGTAGCGACGCTTGTCGGAATCGCGGCGGAGGTGCGCGGGGTGGAGTCGGTCGGGGGCGGCGGCGATCCGGCGGAGCTCGCGCGCGAGGCCGCGCGCAGGCTCGGCGTCGTCGCCTCGGTGACGGGTGCCGTCGACCACGTCTCCGACGGCGAGCGCTCGGTCGCAATCGCGAACGGCCATGAGCTCCTCGCCTCGATCACGGGCACCGGGTGCATGTCGACAGCGCTGACGGGCTGCTTTCTGGCCGGAAAGACCGACGCGTTCGAGGCCGCGGCCGAAGCGCTCGTCGCATTCGGCGTCGCGGGGGAGGACGCTGCAGCCGGCGCGAAGGGCCCGGGCAGCTTCCACGTCAACCTCTATGACGCACTGGCCGCCCTCGACCCCGCCGCGCTGACCGCGCGAGCGAAGGTGAGCTAGTTGCTGACAGCAACTAGCTCCTCAGGACGCCACGGTTGCGCACTGGCGCCGAGCTTGTTGCTGTCAGCAACTATCCGCTCGTGAGAGTGCACGCGCTCGTGTCGGATGAAGAGACGGCCCGCCGCGCGGCTGCTGGGGGAGCGACGGTCGTCCAGCTGCGGTTGAAGGAGGCTCCCACACGCGACGTGGTGGCGCTCGGGCGCCGACTGGTGGACCTCGGCGCGGAGCTGATCGTCAACGACGATCTGGACGCGGCGCTCGAGCTCGGCTGCGGCGTTCATCTGGGCCAGAACGACCCAGGCGTCGAGCGTGCGCGTGCGGC
>JAWVCV010000128.1:0-6008 GCA_033858115.1 Gaiellaceae bacterium | reverse complement strand
GCGCGCCCAGGCGAACCGGTCGCGGTACCACCCTGCGAACGGATGGAGCGTCGTCCCGCTGCCGGAGGAGTGCACGAACCAGCCGCCGCCGAGGTAGATGCCCGCGTGGTCGACCTGCCCGGGCTTCGACTTGGGGCCGAGCGCGCCCTGGAAGATCAGATCACCGGGCTGGAGGTTCTCGGGTTTTCGGATCCGCTGCCCCGGCGGCACCTCGCCGGACATCTCGAAGGTCGTGCGGCCCCGCAGGACCGAGGCCAGCGCCGAGGCGCCGGGGAACGGCTCGAGCTTGAAGACGCGCCAGACGAACCCCGAGCAGTCGAAGCCGCCCGGCACCCGCTTCCCGTCCCAGAGCTGCTGCTCGGCTTCCGAGGTTCCGCCCCAGATGTACGGCGCGCCGACGAACGAGACGGCGCGGCGGAGCACCTGGCGCTGCACCTCGGTCAGCTCCGGCAGCGCCAGCGCCGCAGTCGCGGCCCGGACGCTCTCCTGCTCCCAGCCCGAGAGCGCCAGCAATCGCGCGAGCGAATAGGCAGCCTCGGCGCGAGTTGCCGGCTCGTCGGGGCCGAGCTCGAGCGCATCCGTGGCGGCGGGATGGTTGAAGCGGAGCCCGAGCAGGCGCGCGACAGTCTCGGTCCCGGCGCCCGGCTTCGGAGCGAGCCCGGCCGCGCGGAGCGCTCCTGTGATCGACCGGGCCGAGTCGCCGAGCTCCAGGAAGCCGACCAATGCTGCGTCGAGCTCGCGGATCGTGACCGCACGGCCGGGTGCGACGACGCGGTAGCGGTAGTCGACGACGTCTTCGGACGAGAACGAGAGCCGCTCGAGCGTGCCTCCCAGCGCCCGCTGCGTCAACGGCCCCTGCGGTTTGAAGCCTGCGACCGAGTCGGCGAGGAGTCCCGCCTCGACGACCGACTGAATCTGCGGTTGCGCCCAGGACTCGCCCGCGGCCGAGGCGGCGGCAGGCAGGATCAGCGCTGAGAGCGCGATGGCGGCGAAGCGGCGCACGCAAGGTCTATCGGCAGCGGTCGGCGCCTGCTTGACAGCATGGGATTCATCCTCGTCCGCTTGCCGCAGCCGTACGACTTCGACCTCTCGACCGCTCGCTTCGACGTCTACGGGGTCGACCGGGCGAACCTCTGGCGCGACGGAGGGCTACACCGCGTGATCGCCGGCAGAGAAGTGCGGATCGAGCCGGCCCCCGGCGGCGTCGAGGTCGTGCCCGACGACGCGGCGAGCGAACGCGAGGCCGAGGTGCTCCAGCTCCTAGGCGCCCCGTTCGACCTCGGCGCCTTCGCTGGCTGGGCCGCCGGCGACGAGAGGCTCGGCCCGCTCGTGGCGAGGCTCGCGGGCTTCCGGCCGCCCCTCCAGATCGACCCATTCGAGGCGCTCGTCACCTCGATCACGGCGCAGCAGGTCTCGCTCCATTCCGCCTTCGCGATCAGGAGCCGCTTCGTCGAGCGCTTCGGCGTGCCGGGCGTTTACGCACACGCGTTTCCCGAACGGGCGGCAGTCGCGCGCGCCGGTGAGGACGAGTTACTCGCGCTCGGCTTTTCGACGCGGAAGGCGGAGTACGTGATCGGCCTTGCCCGCAGTGACCTCGACCTGGACGAGCTCGCCTCGTTGCCCGACGAGGAGGTGACGGCGAGGCTCGTGGCGCTCCGCGGCCTCGGCGAATGGACGGCCGACTGGTTCCTCGCCCGCTACCTCGCCCGCCCGCACGCCTGGCCGGCCGGCGACCTCGGCCTGCGGAAGGCGGTGGCGGCGTTCTATGGTGACGTCCCGGATGTTCGCGCCTTCGCCGCCCGCTTCCACCCGTTCGAGAACCTGACCGCCCACTACCTCCTCACCGGACTCCGCCTCGCTGCAGCCGCATGACGATCCGCCACGCCACCGCAGACGACTTCGACTCCTTGAGAGCGCTCTGGGAGCGCCGGCAGGCCGAGAGCCCTTCGGCGCCACCCTGGGCGGACGTGAGCTGGGAGGCGAACCGCGGGCAGTTCGAGCAGGCGCTCGACGCGAACGCGCTCTTCCTCGCCGAGGAGGACGGGCAGCCGGTCGGCTTCGTCACCGCCTGGCTCGAGGACCACTTCGCCCGCATCGGCGACCTGTACGTCGCCGACGCCGGCCGGCGCCAGGGAACCGGGAGCGAGCTCGTCGGCACCGTGATCGAGAATCTCCGCGCTCGCGGGGCCACGACCCTGTTCGCGAACGCGGAGCTGCAGACGCTCGCGTTCTACGAGCGGCTCGGCTTTCGTGAGGAGTCGCGCAATCTCGTCTTGCCGCTCGATCGGGGCACGGTTGCGGAGGGCCGTTCCTTCGGCTCGATCCACGTGCAGTCGGACGACCTGGGCTCGGTCGAGCGCGCCGTCCAGCAGTTCGTCCCGCGCTTGCCGGGCGGCTCGCGCGGCAGCAGCGTCACCCCGCCGTACAACGGCTGGATCACCGTCTACGACGACGCGTCGGACCGCGACCCGTCCGTGCTGCGCCGGCTCGCAACCGAGCTGTCCGAGCGGACGGGCGCCGTCGTGATCGCAATCGGCGTCGAGCACGAGCAGGTGGTGCGCTTCGTCCTGCTCGAGGCCGGGCGCATCGTCGACGAGTATCTCTCCGTGCCCGAGCACTACGGCCCGCTGCCGCCCGGCGATGCGATCGCCTTGGCCGCGAACCCCCGCGTCGTCGCCCGTCTCACGGGCGCCGAGCCGGCTGCGATTCGCGCCGCCGCCCGGACCGCTCAGACCCCGGCGGAGCTCCCGCCTGCCCCCGAGCTGCTGGAGCAGATCGCGTCCGCGATCGGGCTCGAGGGCGCCGACCACGGTTGGGAGGGCGCGGAATGATCACGCTCTACGACGCCGCCCGCTGCCCCTATTGTGCGCGCGTGCGAATCGTGCTTGCCGAGAAGGGCGTCCCCTACGAGCCGATCGAGATCGACCTCTCCGACCGGCCGCCCTGGCTGTACGAGAAGAACCCGGCGGGCAAGGTGCCCGTGCTCGAGGAGGAAGGCTGGATCCTGCCGGAGTCCGCGGTGATCGCAGAGTTCCTGAACGAGCGCTATCCGGAGCCGCCGCTCTGGCCGGCGGACCCGGGCGAGCGGGCCGCGGGGCGTCTGCTCGTCTTCCGCTTCGAGGACTTCTCGAGGCCGTACTACGCGCTCCGGCGCGGCGAGGACGGCGCCCGCGAGCGCTTCGAGGACGAGCTCGGCTTCCTCGACGTGCTCCTGGCCGGGATGCCGTGGCTCTCCGGCCGGGCGTTCGGGCTCGCGGACGTCGCGTTCCTCCCCTGGGTGCTGCGGGCGCGGGACATGCTCGGGATGCCGCTCGACCCCTGGCCTCAGCTCACCGCATGGCTCGAGGGCGCATCGGAGCGGCCGTCGGTCGCTGCGGAGGTGCAGCTGGTGGCGGGGCTATGAGCGACGTCGATGTCGAGCTCGAGGAAGTCCGGCGGCGCCTCGGCGAGGAGGGCTTCGTCGTCCTCGACGTCCGCACCCTGCAGGAGTACGCCGGCGAGGTGGCGGCGCCGTGCGACCCGCGGGCCGGACGGATTCCGGGAGCCAAGCACCTGGACGTGCAGGAGCTGTTCTCGCTGACGCCGGCTCAGGTGCGCGAACGGCTGGGAGCGCCCGAGGGATCCGAGTTCGTCGCGTACTGCCACTCCGGCTCTCGCTCTCAGCTCGCGGCGGAGATCCTGCGCTCGCACGGCTATCGCGTCGGCAACTACCGCGGCTCCTGGCATGAGTGGTCGCGCGACGAGTCGCTGCCGGCTGAGACGGGCTAGACCGCGTCGAGGAAGGCCGCGCAGAGGCGGCGGCCGAGGTCGTTCCAGCTCTCGATCCGGGCTCGCGACTCCCGGAGCAGGGCATCCGGGTCGGAGACGTCGTCCGGGTCCTCCGCGAGCCACTCCTCGATCTGGCCGGCGCGCACCTCCGGGTGGAACTGCACTCCGCGGGCGCTCTCGAGCCGCCAGGCCTGGGTGCAGACGCGGCTGCGGGCGAGCTCGGCGGCACCGGCCGGGAGCCCGTGCGTGTAGTGGTGCCACTGGAAGGCCTCGAACCGCTCCGGCAGCGCCTGCACGACCGGGTCGGAACCGCCGGCGGCCGTCTGCTCGACCGCGAACCAGCCGACCTCCGGCTCGCTCGCGCGGAAGACGTCGGCTCCGGCGGCGCGGGCGAGCAGCTGCGAGCCGAGGCAGACGCCCAGCAACGGCGTTCCTCGTTCCAGCTGCTCCTGCAGGTAGCGCAGCTCCGGCCCGAGCCAGGGGTGCTGCTCGTCCTCGTCGGGGTGCATCGCGCCGCCGAGGACGATCACGGCGTCGGCGGCCTCCGTCGGCGCTCCCCGCCTCGGTATCTGCCACTCGACGAGCTCGTGGCCGCCGGCGCGGACGGCGTCCTCGAAGACTCCTGGACCGACGTTGTCGCCGTGCGTCAGCGCGAGCACGTTCATCGCGCGACCCTACCCTCATAGAATCCCCCAATGGACGACCGGCCGATCGGCGTGTTCGACTCGGGCGTGGGCGGGCTGACGGTGCTGCACGAATGCCTCGTCACCCTGCCCCACGAGGACTTCGTCTACCTCGGGGATGGCGCGCGGCTGCCCTACGGCCCGCGGCCGCTCGACGAGCTCCGCCGCTTCGCACGCGAGATCTGCCTCTACCTGGAGGCCCGCGGGGTCAAGCTCGTAGTCGTCGCGTGCAACTCGGCGACCGCCGCGGCGCTCCCCGAGCTGCAGACGGAGCTGCGCGTGCCGGTCGTCGGCGTGATCGCGCCCGAGGCGCACGCCGCCGTCCAGGCGACCCGCAACCGCCGCATCGGGCTCCTCGCCACGCAGGCCACCGTCACGAGCGGGCGTTACGAGGAGCTCGTGCGCGCCCTCGATGCCGGCGCGCAGGTCGTGCCGGTCGCCTGTCCGCGCCTCGTGCCGCTGATCGAGGGCGCCGACCCGTTTGCCGAGGAGACGGCGGCCGCCGTGCGGGAGTACGCCGCGCCGTTGAAGGAGGCGGGCGTGGACACCGTCATCCTCGGCTGTACGCACTATCCGTTGATCCGGCCGATTCTCCAGCGCGTCTTCGGCCGCGACGTGACGCTCGTCTTCTCGGCCGACGAGACGGCCCGCGAGGTCGCGGAGACGCTCCTGCGAAAGCGGATCGAGCACGACGTGGCGCGCGAGGGCTCCTACACCTTCCTCACCACCGGCGACCCCGACGCCTTCCGGGAGATGGGCCGCCGCTTCCTGCAGCTGCCGATCGAGCAGGTGGAGCGGGTGGAGATCGCAACCCTCGAGGCGGCTGCCGCATGACGCGGGCAGACGGGCGGCAGCGGGACGACGAGCTGAGGGAGTTGGAGCTCCTGCCGGACTGGCTCGAGAACGCGCACGGTTCGGTGCTCTACTCGCAGGGCAAGACCCGCGTGCTCTGCACCGCGATGGTCGAGGACGGCGTGCCGCGCTGGCTCTACCGGTCCGGCCGCGGGTGGATGACCGCCGAGTACTCGCTTCTGCCCGCGTCGACCGGCGAGCGCGTCCAGCGCGAGGCGGCGAAGGGGAAGCAGGGCGGCCGCACGGTCGAGATCCAGCGGCTGATCGGGCGAGCGCTGCGCTCCGTCTGCGACTTCGAGGCGCTCGGCGAGCGCACGCTCTGGCTCGACTGCGACGTGCTGCAGGCCGACGGCGGCACACGCTGCGCCGCGATCTCGGGGGCCTACGTCGCGGCCCGGCGGGCACTCGACCGCTTCGGCCTGGCGAAGGCGTTGCCGGGGCAGGTCGCCGCGGTGTCGGTCGGCGTCGTCGAGGGCCGGCCGCTGCTCGATCTCGACTACTCGGAGGACTCGACCGCCGAGACCGACATGAACGTCGTCATGACCGTCGACGGGCGGCTCGTCGAGGTGCAGGCCACGGCCGAGCGCGACCCGTTCTCCCGTGAGCTCCTCGACGACCTGCTCGACCTCGCGGCCGGGGGGATCGAGGAGATCGTCGCCGCCCAGAACGAGGCTGTGGCAGCCGTCCGTGCCTGATCTCTCGACG
>JAWVCV010000127.1:0-2566 GCA_033858115.1 Gaiellaceae bacterium | reverse complement strand
CGGCGGCGGTATTCCTCGGCGTACGGCGGCCCGGCGAGGTAGACGCGCTTCATCGGACGTACAGTACGGCCGTGAGCGAGTTCGTCGCCCTCGGCCATGCAGGTTCCGAGCACTACGCCGGGCTCGAGACGTTTCCGAACCCGGGCGTCGCGCTCGTCGAGCTGGAGAGCGACGAGCTGGTCGCGATCTGCCCGATCACCGGCCAGCCGGACATGTACGTGGCGACGATCGAGTTCGAGCCGGACGCGCTCTGCCTCGAGTCGAAGTCGCTGAAGCTCTACCTCGCGTCGTTCCGCAACGAAGGCGTGTTCTGCGAGGCGCTCGCGGTGCAGATCCGCGACGACGTGGCGAAGGCCCTCGAGCTCGGTCCCGAACGCGTGACCGTGACGCTCGTGCAGAAGGCCCGCGGCGGGATCACGATCACGGCGACGGCGTAGCCAGCGCCCGCTGCAGCGCGGCGACCTGCTCCTCGAGGCGCGCCACCCGCTCCTCGAGCCCCTGCGGCGCCGGCGCCGCTTCCGCCACTGCTGCGGGTGACTCCTCGCCATCGCCTCCGAGCAGCTGCTGCCAGCGGTCCTGACTCTGCCCGGGCCGCCGCGGGAGCTTCGCGACGAGCTCGTGCCCGGCGAGTGCCTCCAGCGCCTTCTCGACGTCCTCGGTCGAGCCGTACGGGTAGAGCCGCTCGACGCGCTGCTTCAGCTCGCCCGGAGTCTGCGGGCCGCGCAGCATCAGCACGGCGAGCAGTGCCAGCTGCGACGGCACGCGGCCGAGCGCGTCGTCGAGCAGGTGGCGGTACTTGGCGACGCGGCTGCCGGGGCCGCTCGCCAGGCGCACCCAGCCGCGCCGGGAGAGCCGCTCGAGCGCGGCGCGGATCGTCGCCTCGTCGTAGTCCACGACAGGATCGCGGTTCGTCGCCTGGTTGCACGCGAGCCGGAGGCCGTTCAGCGACAGCGGGTACTGGTCCGGCGTCGTCCGCTGCTTCTCGACGAGGGAGCCGAGGATCCTGATCTCGACGGCGTCTGCGTCCACGCCGAAACGCTACCGCCTCAGTGGCGTGCTTCGGCCGGCGCGAGCCGCTGTCGCAGCGGCCGGGTGCTGATCGAGACCGAGACGGCGGCGGCAATCAGCGCGGCGACAGCGCTCAGGACGAACGTCGTCGTGTATGCCGACTCGGCCGGGATCGAGCTGTCGCCGATCGTCTGCGCCGTCAGCAGCGCCGCGGCGACCAGGCCGCCGACGACGGCGCCGATCATGCGCACAACCGTATTCATGCCGCTCGCGACGCCCATCTCGAGGGGGTCGACATTGTCCGCGATCAGCGCCGCCATGGCCGCGAATGCCGCCCCGACACCCAACCCGAGCAGCGCGCTCGCGATGAGCACCGGCCCCGGCTCGTCGTGGGCCACCGCGAACAGCAAGGCCGCGATGCTGACGATCAGCATCCCCCCGGAAAGCGGCCACTTCGACCCAAAGCGTCGTCCGATCATGCCGGCCAGGGGGCCGGCAAAGAGCATGGCGACGGAGCTCGGCAGCAGGTAGAGCCCGGCCTTCGTCGCGGTTGCTCCGAAGCCGTAGCCGTGCTCGGAGGCCGTCTCGACGAAGCTCGGAACGAGCACGAAGCAGCTGAAGAGCGCGAAGCCGGAGATCATCGTCGCGATGTTCGTGAGCAGCACCGGACGGTGCGTCAGCATCCGGATGTCCACCATCGGAGAGGCCGACCGCAGCTCGACGAGCACCCAGGCGACAGAGAGGGCGGCCGAGACTGCCAGCAGTCCGACCAGGTCGGCCGACCCCCAGCCCCACTGCTCGCCCTCCGTGAGTGCGACCATCAGCGAAAGCAGCGCGCCCGAGAGCAGCAGCGCGCCCGGCACGTCGACTCGAGACGGCGAGCGCACCGGCGACTCCGGCACGTAGCGGTGCACGAGCGCGATCGAGAGCGCGACGGGGATCGAGCCGAGCAGGAAGATCAGGCGCCACGAGAAGTGGTCGACGATGACTCCCGAGAGCACGATGCCGAAGCCGCCGCCGATCCCCCACACCGCCGAGAGCAGGCCGATGCCGATCTTGACCCTGTCCTCCGGAAGCTCGTCGCGAATGATCGCGAAGCTGAGCGGGAAGAGCGCTCCGCCGGCGCCCGCAACGAGGCGGAACCCGATCAGAGCCCAGAGGTTCCACGCGCAGGCTGCGCCGAGGCAGCCGATGAGGAAGAGCCCGAGGCTGACGAGCAGCATCCGCTCCTTGCCGAACTGATCGCCCAGCCTGCCGAGGACGGGCGTCGTCACCGCCGCGGAGACCAGGAAGCCGGTCAGCACCCACGTGGCCCACGCGGTGCTCCCACCGAGCTCCTGTTGGAACGTCCGCAATGCCGGAAAGACCATCGTCTGCTGCAGCGAGAAGGCCGCTCCGGCCAGCGTCAGGATGCCGAGCGTGACGTTGTGGTGCTGACGCGCGGGGTCGATGGCTACGCCCGGACGAGAGGCTTGTACTTGATCCGGTGCGGCTCGAGCGCGTCGGCGCCGCGGGTCTCCTTGACCCAGTCGGCGTACTCCTCGTAGCTGCCCTCGAA